>JANLRX010000040.1:0-2806 GCA_031362025.1 Chloroflexota bacterium | reverse complement strand
TGTAAACTCCGGCACCGAACCCGTCGCCGTTCTCAATAGTTACGCCAGAGATATTCACATTGACGGCGCCGATCACGTGAAAGACGCGATCGACGGTCGCGTCCCGATTGCCATTGATGATGGTATCGCCTGCGCCGTCGCCGTTGATGTTCAGGGCGTCCGTAATGTCGAGGTCGCCTGTCGCCGCGGCATCCTCGCTAAAGCCAGCGATTGTCAGGGTGAAAGGTTCGGTAGCCGTGGGAAGAGTGATGCTGTCGGCGCCGGCGAGATTATTGGCCGCGATGATCGCTTCCCGCAGGGAGCAGTCAGCCGGCGCGCAGCCATTTGGCACGGGGTCATCTGTCCGGGTGACAGTGAAGGTTGCGACAGCTCCGGTCGGCCCCGGCGCGATCAGCACCAGCACGCACAACGCGAAGACCAGAGCCGTTAGAGAGGCGGGGACGCGGCGGCGGACGACATGCATAGGGAGTAAAGAGGAGTCTACGTGCCAGTCACAATAGGGTCAAACGCGTTCCGAGCAAAACGCGCGGCCCTCAGCTTACGCAGCAGAGGGCCATGAGTTCCTATCCCGGATGGGAGTTATGAGGACACGCCTGTTACGAGTTGGCCCTAAGCTTTCGTGAAAGAGACTGCTTTTTCGAGACTGCGAGTCAAGGAAATCGGTTCTGGAGCGGGAGACGGGGATCGAACCCGCGACCCTCTGCTTGGAAGGCAGAGTGGTCGGAATCCTTGCCGCGTCGAATTCGACTGGGCAATTTTCGCCCCAAAACACGCCGTTTTGAGCATCTGACTCAGGTCGTGCTGAGCATCTGATTGAAGCTTGCCTGGAGCCTTGTCCGCCCGTCAAGCCATCTGACTACTGGCTGCGTCAGTTGTGTCTCACGAATTGAGTGTGACAACTGTGTCATACTACGCGTCGTATCTATTTTTTTGGCACCCGTTCTAGCATCCTCGTCGATTGAAGGAGACAAGATGGTACGCAAGTTTACGGAAGACTTTCAGGTCGAGTGGAAGAATCCCGACGACGCGAAGCTGACCTGGCTTCACGACCCTATGCACTTCCCACGGCCGCTCCTGCCTCTTACAGGCGAGTTCCTGGACCGCATGTATTCGGCCTACATGAGCGCCCGCACCGTCTATGTCAACGGCTTCGCTTTCAGTACGGCTCCGACGCCACGGCCCCCGACTGCGGAGATCATGCAACGCGGTGCGTCAGATGTTTGGATGAAGGACTGCATGCCTCAGATCCAGAAGTTCTCGGAGGAGCTTCGCTCAGCTGACTATGACAGTCTGGATGTTAAAGAGTTGGGTGACTCAGCAGAGAGATTCATGGTTCAGGCAATCGAAGCGTTTGGGCTGACGATGATAGTCATTAGTGGCTTCATGGGACCGACCTTCGGATTCGTGCAGTTCTTGGAAGGCGAGCTAGGCGCCGACGGAGCGATGGCCGCGGCGACTATGCTCCAGGGATTCGATAACGGAACGGCCGCCGCGGGCGCCGGCCTGAGCGAGCTGGCCGATGCAGCGGCGAAGTACCCGGCCGTGGTCCAAACGTTGAACCGCGGCGACTACGATGCGGTCGAGTCCGTTGAGGGCGGCCCTGAATTTATGCGGCTCTTCCACGAATACCTATCGAAATACGGCTGGCGTGTGGAGAGCTGGGGGAGGTTGCACACGCCCACCTGGGCAGAGGACCCGCGTACGCCCCTGATGCTTATCGGCCGGTACGTGAGCGACCCTGCGCAAGCGCCCGCTGCGGCCATCGCTCGCTCGGTTAGACAGCGTGAAGAAATGACCCGGGAAGTCGAATCGAAGCTGTCGACGGAGAAGTTGCAGCAATTCCAGGAGTTGCTGGCAGCGTGCCAGACGCATGTATCGGTCAGTGAAGGGCGGGCTCTCTGGCAGCTCATTATCGTGGGGTCATTGCGTGTTCCCTTCCTCGCTCTGGGCCGCAGGTTGGTATCAGCCGGCGCTCTGGAGCGGCCGGAGGACGTCTTCCTGATGACAACGGATGAACTCAAGGACGCCGCTCATAACCCCACCTCCGCCGTGAGGTCGGCGGTTGCGCAACGCCGTGCAGATTATGAGCGCTGGGAAAGCCTTGCGCCGCCACCTTTCGTGGGAGCGCCTCCCGATCCGTCGCAATTTCCGCCCGAGTTGCAGCCAATCCTTCACCTGTTCTTTGGTATCGGCGAACCCGTCATGGAAGGACGTGTGCTCAAAGGCAAGCCCGCCAGTAAGGGAGTGGTGAGTGGCCGGGCATGCGTTCTCAAGGACTTGGCCGACTCCAATCGCTTGCAGAAGGGCGAGATACTAGTCTGCGCGACCACCGCACCTCCCTGGACGCCGTTGTTCGCAGTGGCGGCCGGTGTTGTTACAGACTCCGGAGGGATCCTGTCTCATTCGGCGATCTGTGCGCGCGAATACGCGATCCCCTGCGTCGTCGCGACGCAAATCGGCACATCGGTCATCAAGGACGGCGACATGCTCGTCGTCGATGGCAGCAAAGGCACCGTTGAAATCGAGTCCTGAGTCTGCGGCATCCGCGGCCGAGGTCAGCTATCCACTGCTGCTGACGCGGACATCCGCACAGCCTTTGGCATTGGCCAGAGCCCAATCGCTCGTTCGGGCAGGATGGCGATGCCGAGGCCGTGTACACCTTCTGGGAGGGTTCAGGCTCGGGAGACACAGCACGCCCGACAGTTGGCACAAGTGGGATCCAGCGGAGTAGGGCGAGCCCCTCAGAATTTCTAGGGTTTTGATCCCACGTCTAGGCATCCGAATGGCTGGGGTGGTTGGTACGCTT
>JANLRX010000025.1:0-5715 GCA_031362025.1 Chloroflexota bacterium | reverse complement strand
CGTGGTGATCGTGGCCTGGTTGAGCGAAGACGACCATACGATCGCGCCGGTATCCGCGTACGGGATGCCACCGTCATGGTGTGAGGGCGCACCCCGCTTGCCGACGGCGATGTACGCACTGACGGCACCCGAGGCGACCCCCGACAGCGTGGGTTATCGCCGCGGCTCAGATGAGGAGTGGTTCCGGACGTCGCACCCGCGGCATGTCGTGACGTTTGTACCGCTCGTCAGCCGGGAGCGGCCGGAGGGCGTCCTGGCGATCGCGGCCCGGAAGCGCAACCCACAGATCGGTGACAAGCGGTTGCTCGCGGCGCTGGGGATGGTGCTGGGCCTGGCGCTGGACAACTGCCGGCTCTACGAAGGGCAACGCGCCCACGCCGAGCACTTCCAGGAGCTGAGCCGGATGAAGAGCGATTTCCTGACGACGGTCTCGCACGAACTGCGGACGCCGCTCACCTCGATCATGGTGGGCGCCGAACTGCTGCTCGAAGAGGAGGAGACGCGCGATCCCGGGAGCACCCGCGGGAAGCTGGTGCGGAACATCGTGAAGGGTGGATCGCGGCTGATGAGCCTGATCGAGGACCTCGTCAACGTTTCCAGGGACGACGAGTTCCAGCCGCGGCTCGAGATGGAGCCGGTGTCGCTGGCGGACCCGATCGCGAACGCGGTTTCGATCGTGCAACCGCTGGTCACGGCGAAGCACCAGACGATCGAGGTCAACCTGGAGGACCCGGAATGCCAGGTTCGGATCGACCGGCTGCGCTTCGAGCAGGTGCTGATCAACCTGATTTCCAACGCCCAACGTTATAGCCCGCCGTATGGGCACATCATGGTGACCGCTCGCACGTTACAGTCTGGAGACTGCGAGATCGCGGTTCAGGACTCAGGGCCGGGAATCGCCCGAGAGGACGCGGAGATGATCTTCGAGCCGTTCTACCGCGGCGAGAGTTCTGGACTTGGTCTTGGGCTCGCGATCGCGAAGTCGCTGGTGGAGTTGCACAGCGGGCGCATCTGGGTGGAGCCGGCGGAAGGCGGGGGCAGCCTGTTCTGCGTGACGATTCCCGGCGAGCACAGTGTCGTGCGCCATACACCGGCGGTTCGATTTCCCGGTGCCGCCAAGTCGCCCGCACGGTCTTCCTGACACGGGGCGACTGACGGCTCGCGGCGCGGGGATCAGCGCGTGGTTGACGGTACGATTCCTCGATCCCGCCGTTGGCCCTCCCGTCCCCTCCGCGTACGGACAGAGCTGAAGCTCTGTCCGTACGCGTGCCAACGTTTGGTTGGCGGGGCGGCACTTTATACTGCCGTTGTGCGCCTGTTAGAGCTGGAAGTCAGCGGTTATCGCAACCTGGACCGGGTGAACCTTGCGTTCAGCGGCGACCGCGCGGTATTCGTGGGCGAGAACGCGCAGGGCAAGAGCAACCTTCTCGAGGCGATCTATCTGCTGGCGACGATGCGCGCGGCCAGGGCCGAGACCGACGCCCAGGTGGTGAGCCGCGCTGCGTACGACGAGGTGCTTCCGGCGGCAAGGGTCGTGGGGCACGTGTCGACGGGGGCGGGGCCGCTGAAGATCGAGGTGACGGTCGTGACCCGGCCGGGCGCCAACGGCCCGATCGGCACCAAGACCGTGAAGGTGAACGGCGTCTCGAAGCGGATGTCGGACGCGATCGGCCGGATGACGGCGGTGCTGTTCACAGCGGACGACTTGGAGATGATCTCTGGCGCGCCGTCACTACGCCGGCGTTACCTGGATACTACACTCGCGCAGGTGGAGCCGCAGTACGCCAGCGCCCGCTCGCGGTTCGAGCGAGTGCTGACGCAGCGCAACTCGCTCCTCAAGCGCATCCGCGAGGGGTTGGCGCGCGAGGACGAGCTGGCGTTCTGGGACAGCGAGCTGGCGAAGGACGGCGCTCTACTGCTGCACCGGCGGGCGCAGGCTACCGGCACGATCTCCCGGCTGGCGCGGACTGTGCACTCACACCTGGCGCCAGGGGAGAACCTGTCGGTGTCGTATCGCCCGAAGATCGAGACGGGGACGGAGATCGAAACGCTGACGGAGGACGAACTGATCGCGGCGTACACGCGGGCGCTGGCGGCGGGCATGGGGCGGGATACGGCGGCGGGGATGACGTTGACCGGGCCTCACCGGGACGACGTGGAGTTCGTGCTGGACGACTTCGCGGTGGCGGGGTTCGCCTCGCGGGCGCAGCAACGGACCGTGGCGCTATCGCTGCGGCTGGCGGAGGCGAAGTTCCTGGAAGAACGCCGCGGGGAGGCCCCGGTGCTACTGCTCGACGACATCCTGTCCGAGATGGACGCGTCGCGGCGGGGGTCGGTGCTGGCGGCGATTGGCGACGTGGACCAGATGATGGTGACGGGTACGGACTGGGACCGCTTCCCGGCTGACTTCCTGGCGGGGGCTAGTCTTTTCCGGGTCGAGGGAGGCTCAGTTCAGCCGGCTGTGGCGAAATCGCCGGGCGCGACAGCAGCGGAGTAACGATCCCGGCTGGCACAGCCACGCGCAACGCCTGCGGTACGACGATAACCTCAGACGGGCAATAGGGCAGCGGGTCGCCATCTACCTGCGCCGGGAGAGGGGTGTCGCCCCAGTCGAACTCCAGGCGCCGCACCTGTTTATATCGCACACGAGCCGACTTGTGGTGTCTCTGTAGGAGAGTGCGCATGACGTGCAGCGCAATGTCGCGCTTGCCTTTGCCGCGGTAGATGCAGACGTCGAGGAGGCCGTCATCGGCAACGGCGGTAGGGGTGATCTTGGTGATTCGGGCGTAAAGGCGAGTGTTGCCGACGAGCGCCATGAGGACGTTCATGCGCTCCTCGACGCCATCCAGGCGCACCGTGATCTCCTTGCCCTGCCAGAGCAACCCTTCCCTAATGGCGGCAAGCGCGTAGCCAGCTGCCCCGGCTTTATTCAAGATACCAGTTGAGACGTGCCTGGTGATCGCGGCGTCGACACCGAATCCGCAGAACTGGAGGAAGTAGCGGCCGTCCGCGCAACCGAGGTCGACAGCATGAACCTCGCCGTTGACCATCAGTTGGACTGCCTCAAGTGGCTTGCGGCCGAGGCCGAATTCGCGGGCCCAGAGGTTGCTCAGGCCGCCCGGGATCATTCCGAGTGCGGTGTCGGTGCCGGCGAGGCCGTTGGCGGCTTCGTTCAGGGTACCGTCCCCACCGGCGGACATGACGAGCGGCACGCCCTTCTCTGCGGCGCGGGCGGCGATCTCCGTGGCGTGACCCTGGTGCTGGGTCTCCTGCCAGTCGACGCTCCAACCTTCGCCGCGCAGCCACTCGTCGATCTCTGCTCGCCGTTTGCGGGAGGGAACCGTATGCGCCACGGGATTCACGATGATCACTGTTTCCCGGCGCTCGTACGCTGAGTCTTCCAAGGCACCGTCATGCTATCAACGGCCACCGATGACCACAAGAGCCGGGAGTCATATGATTGTGCTTTCCGCATTACGATTAATCGCCGACCCCGAAGGAGCCCCGATGAACGACGCAAACAAGATGGGCGTGAAGCGCCTCGACCACGTCTGCTGGGCCGTCCGCAAGCTGGAAGACGCGCTGCCGCTGCTGACGGACCTGATGGGCATGACGATCGAGGGGCGGTTCGAGAACCCGGAAGTCGGGTTTCGTGGCGTCGGGCTGCGGGTACCGGGTGGGACGGGGCACTTCGAGCTGCTGGAGCCGCTGGGCGAGGACAGCTACCTGCACAAGTTCCTGGAGGAGCGCGGCCCAGGGCTGCACCACGTGACGTTCGAGGTTGAAGACGCCCACCAGGCTGCCGCGGCGATGCAGGCCTTCGGAATCGAGCCGTACGGGGGTGTGAACGCCTCGCACGGGTGGGTCGAGACGTTCATCCACCCGAAAGACTCCGGCGGGGTGCTTTTTCAGTTCTATCACGAGGAAGAAGAGCACGGCGAAGCGGGTCCGGCCGGACACGACATGGAGCCGGTGAACTGATGGCCCGCGTCATCTTGTTCGACATCGACAACACGCTGCTCTACACGGGCGGCGCGGGCGGTTCCGCGCTGAACCTCGCGTTCAACGAGCTGTACGGCGTCTCGGATGGCTTCGCGCACGTGGAGTTTAGCGGCCGGACGGACCGCTCGATCCTCAGCACGGCGCTGGCGCAGGCCGGCGTCGAGGGGGATGTCGCGACGCACCTCAAGCAGTTCACGGACGTGTACTACGCGAAGCTGCCGGTGACGCTGCGCGAGCGGCCGGGCTCCCTGATGCCGGGCTTCCCGCAGTTGCTGGCGGCGCTCCGGGAAGCGGGCGCGCGGTTGGGGCTGGCGACGGGAAACTTCAGCGAGGGCGCGCGGTTGAAGCTGGAGTACTACGGGATCTGGGATTACTTCCTCGGCGGCGGGTTTGGGGAGGTGGATGAGGAGCGCGCGCAGGTGGTGGCGGCGGCGATCCGGAACGTGGCGAACGGGGCGAGCGCGGAGGAGATCCTGGTGATCGGCGACACGCCGCACGACATCACGTCGGCGGCGGACAATGGGGCGCTGGGGATTGGCGTGGCGACGGGAAACTACACGACGGAGCAACTAAAAGATTCGGGGGCGCACCTGGTCTACCAGGACTTCGCCGACTGGGAATCCGTTGCCCGCGACCTCTTGGCCGCGAGGCCTTTATAGGGGCGAAGCGCCCTCGTCTTACGTCCGGCGTTCGATCGCGAAAGAAGCGTTCCCTGATCCACCAAGGTGCCGCAACAGGCGTGCTTCGCCCAACAACATTCCGAGTCAGGTGTGACGCCTCGTCAGGCGTCGATCACCGTCTCGTAGTACCCCACGATCGCCTCGGTGACCGGCGGTATCTCGCGAATACCCGTCTTCCGCAACGTCTCCAGGAACCCCTCTCTCTTCCCCAGCTCCTCCTCCACGTCTTCGGGCGGCATCCGTGCCCAGGCGGCGAAGGCCCGGAGCGCGTTTTCGTCCTGCAGCGTGGCGTAGGTGTCGCTGTGCTCGTCCCAGGTGACGGCACGTGAGAGGGTGTAGCCGTCGCCGGAGGGCTGGAGTTGGGCGACTTCGATGACGCGGCGGACGGTGCCCTGCCGCTGGCCGATGAACATCGGGACGACGAAGGTCAGGTTGGCGAGCTGGCGCTTGGGGATGCCGAGATCGCGCTCTAGCTGGCCGAGTACGCCTTCGGTGGTGACGTCGTGCATGGTGGTGCCGAGGCGGTAGCCCTCCGCCAGAAGCTCGAAGCAGCGGCGGGCGTTGTTGTCCCACGTGTAGACGGGGATGTGGTCGCTCATCTCGTTGACGAGGATGTAGGTGTCGTAGGAGTCGGAGGGGCGGGGAAGGGCGAACGGCTCGCCCTGGCCCTGGGTGAAGTAGACGGCCGTTTCGGGGCGCGTGAAGGACATCAGGGCGCTGAGGGTGGTGGTCTTGCCGGAGTGCGGGGGCTCGGCGGCGATGATGAGCGAGGCGCCGCGCTCCATCGCGATCCAGAAGAGGGCGGCGACGCGGGAGTCCATGTTGCCGGCCGCAATCAGTTCGATGATGGACATGGGTACGGGTGGCTCCCAGCTCCACCCCCACCAGCTCGTCGGCCTGTACAGCGCCCTCATACTTCGATGATACGCTGGCGTTCATCTCATGCGCATCGGCCTGATCTCGGACACCCACATCCCCGTCGCGATGCCGCACCTCTGGCCGGAGATCTACGAGGCGTTCCGCGGCGTGGACC
>JANLRX010000019.1:0-2285 GCA_031362025.1 Chloroflexota bacterium | reverse complement strand
GTGAAAGCTGGACGCGATGCCGGCGGGTTTCATTCGAGAAAGCATCGGGCGGAGAAGTTTAAGAACAGTTTTCACCGCCACTTTCCACGTCTCCCGCATCACACGCGAACGCCCGCCGCTCAGAGCGCCACGGGATTTCGCCGAGACCCGCAGCCTCACCGCACGCGCGCCTCCGCGAAAACCTTCCGCCTCCCGGCCCGCTTCGCCAGCCAGTCGAAGCCATGAACAACAACAGCGCCAGGCCCGCCGCGAGACGCGCCTTCACCCTCATCGAACTCCTCGTCGTCATCGCCATCATCGCCGTCCTCGCCGGTATGCTGCTCCCCGCCATCGCCCGCGCCAAGGATGACGACCACGCCGCCGCCGATCGGAAGCCGCCGTGATTCGGCGACGATCTCTTCCAGCCGGTCGATGAGGTGCAGGACGTCCATCTGTTCGTACGCTACTTCTTGGGCCCGAACTTCGTTTCGAGGGCGCCAATGACATGGGGTGGGACAAGCTCGCCGACATCGTAGCCGAGGCTGGCGACTTCGCGGATGCGGTGCCCACTGACGTAGAGGTGCTCCAGGCTGGCCATCAGGTACACGGACTCGATCTCCGGGGCCATCTTCTTGTTCATCAGGGCCATGTCCAGCTCGGCCTCGAAGTCCGTGACGGCGCGGATGCCGCGGACGAGGACCCTGGCGCCCTCCTTGCGGGCAGAGTCCACGACAAGGCCCTTGAACGCCTTCACCTCGACGTTATCCAGGTGCTTGATCGCCTGCTGGAATAGGGCGACGCGCTCCTCCGTGCTGAACAGCGACTTCTCCGGCGGCAGATCGTAAACGCCAACGACGACGCTGCGAAAGAGGCTGGCGGCGCGCTGTGTGATGTCGACGTGTCCATTGGTGACGGGATCGAACCGCCCTGGGTAGATGGCTGTTAGCACTTATTCACCTCCCTGTGGCCGGAACCCGGATCGGCTCCCGGAGCGAGATAGATCGAGACGGCGCTATCGCCGTGACGCAGGACTTTCTCCAGGTGCAAGCGCCCGAGATCTCCGCGAGGCTCGTCGCGGGCGCTGTGCTCCAGGACGATTGTGCCATCACTGGCGAGCAGAGGCGAGACGGCGAGCGTTTGCAGCAGGTCCCAGGCACCCGCTGCGTACGGCGGATCAGCGAGAACCAGAGTGTAAGGGCCGTTTAAACGGTTGAGCGCCTTCTCGGCAGCGATAGGGTACACCTTTGCGCTGTCCGTGAAACCGGTGAGCTGTACGTTCTCGCGGATAACTTCCGACATTACGCGGTCGCGCTCGACGAAATCGCACCAATCCGCGCCGCGGCTGAGCGCTTCGATGCCGAGGGCGCCGGTGCCGGCGTAGAGGTCGAGGACGCGGGTGAAGTCCGTACCGAGCGCATCGAGGGCGTTGAAGAGAGCGCCGCGCACCATGTCCGAGCTTGGGCGGATGCCTGCGGCGCGGTCGCCGGTGCGACGTGATGGTGGGCCTTTCAGGTGCCTGCCCTTCGCGCTGCCAGCGATTACCCGCATGCGGCCTGCCTTATTCGACTATGACGGTTGCGTTGTCCTGGTCGCTGTCTGTGCCGCCGGTGTCGTTCTCGACGGTGCCGATCACTGTGTTCACCGTCGTTCCGGCGTCATTGTCCGCCGTGACCGTGAAGGTGCACTGGATCTGGTCCGACCCTCCGTCAATAACGCCGGGGCCGTCGCCATCGTCCGCGCCGAGGACGGTGCCGATCGCATCGGCGTCGCCGGGCGTGAGGCAGATCGCGTCGGGGTAGAGGTCATCGACGAGCGATGTGACCGTGACCGGCGAGGCACTGTCGTTGTCGATCGTGATCAGGTAAGTCACGTCGGAGCCGGGGGTGACGTGCTCTTCGTTCGTGTACTCGTTGTCGTCGTCGTCACCTTCGGCCACCTTGCCGACTTCGACGAAGACGACGCCGGGGACAGGCGTCGGTGTGTCGGTGCCGGGTGTCGGCGTCGGAGTGCTGGTGTCCGGCGCGAACGTTTCGATCGCGGACGGCGAGGGGCTTTCACCCTGGCGCACCTCGATCAGGATCTGTTGGCCGAAGCGGCGGTCGCCATCGCTAACGACGAGCACGACGTGGTACTGGCCACCGGTTGGCGCCACCCACGTAGCGTTGGTGCCTGCGCCCTGACCAATGGTCCCGCCCTCGGGGGCCTGCCAGGTCGGCAGCAGCACCGTGTCATTGGGGCGGATCAGGTTCACCGTGGCGGACCGCACGAAGTCGCTGACCGTGGGCCAGAGGTTCGCGACGTCCGAC
>JANLRX010000503.1:0-12100 GCA_031362025.1 Chloroflexota bacterium | reverse complement strand
GTGGAGAGGTTCTTCAACCATGAGTAAGACGGCCCTTGTCACCGGCGCCGCGGGCTTCATCGGCTCGCACCTGGTGGAACGCCTGGCACAGCGGGGCTACCGCGTGCTGGCCGTGGACAACTTCGACTCGTACTACCCGCGCGCCATGAAGGAGGCGAACCTGCGCTCTGCCATGGCCTCGGGCAGCGTCGCCTTCGCCGAAGTCGACGTGCGGGACTACACACGCCTGCGTGCGCTCTTCCAGAAGACGCCTGCCGACGTCGTCGTGCATCTGGCCGCGCGGCCCGGAGTACGCCCATCGTTCGAGACGCCGCACGTGTACATGGACATCAACGTCCGCGGCACCCTCAACATGCTGATGGCCTGCCGGGAGTTCAACGTGCCGAAGATGCTGTTCGCGTCTTCGTCCTCCGTCTACGGTTCCGTGGAAGCGCCCGCCTACGAAGAGCGCACGCCCTGCCGCCCGCTCTCACCTTACGGCGCCTCAAAGGTCGCCGGCGAAGCGCTTTGCTCCGCCGCTGCGGGCGAGATGTCCGTCATGGCCCTGCGTTTCTTCACGGTGTATGGCCCGCGGCAGCGCCCCGACATGGCGATCGCCAACTTCTCGAAGCGGATCACGGCCGGCGAGCCGGTGACCCTCTACGGCGACGGCAGCAGCAGCCGCGATTACACCTACATCTCCGACACAATCACGGGCATCGTCTCCGCGCTGGAGGCGGACCTGCCCGGCTACAACGTCTTCAACCTGGGCCGCGGAATGCCTTTGCACCTCCGCGACCTCGTCCGGCTGATCGAGCTGGGGCTGGACGTCCCGGCAGACGTCAGGTTCGAGCCCGACCAGCCGGGCGATCCCCAGACCACCTGCGCGGACATCACTCGGGCGCGGACGATGCTTGGCTACAAGCCGACCGTCGCGCCGCAAGAGGGCGTGATCCGTTACACCGAATGGCTCCAGGAGTCCCAGCGTGAGTTTGCAGCTAGCCGCTGAACCCGCAGCACGGGCGCGCGCGGCGAAGCTTTCGCTCGGGCCGACTACCGCCCTGCTCTTCGTGGCGCGGGCCCTCCAGTACGTCGTCTTCGGTGTCACGGGCGTTGTCCTCGCGCGCGGGCTGGGCCCCGACGGGCGTGGCGTCTACGGCCTGATCAACGAGACGGCGATGATGGCCGCCTCGTTCCCCGGTCTCGGCCTCGATATCGCCGGGATCTACCTCATCGGCCAGCAGCGCTTCACCCTCCAGACCGTGTTCTCGAACGCTCTCTCCTGGACTGTCGTGCTGGGCATGGTGTTCGTCGCCCTCATTGGTGTGACGTTCCTCACCGGCGAAACACTGCTCGGCATGAGCACGCCGGAGCTGGCGATCGCTCTGGCCGGCGCTTCCCTGATCATGATCAACGAAGGCGCCGTTGAGTGGCTGATGCCGCTCGGCCGGCCCTACTCTTACACGATAGTCAAGGTGATCGTGCCGCTGGTGCGACTCGCTGGTATCCTCATCGTCGTCTTCGCGGCCGACCTCTCGACCGAAGGTGCGGCGGCAGTCTGGCTGGGCTCGATTGCGGTCGGCGCACTGCTCGTTGTCGCGTTCCTTTCGCGGGACCTAAAGTTCCGCCCGGGCCTGAACGTCACTGCCATGAAGGCACAGGCCTCGTTCGGCTCACGCATCCACTTCGGCTGGATCCTGCAGGCGCTGAACCACCGGTTGGACGTGTTCCTGGTCGGCTACTTCGTGGGCACAGCAGGCGTTGGGTACTACCTCGTAGGCGTGAACCTAGCTGAGCTGGCCTGGTGGGTGCCGCTGGCCCTGGGCACGGTGCTCTTCCCCAAGGTCTCCGCGATGGTCGCCGAGGACAACTTCATGACCTCCGCCAAGGCCTGCAGGCGCACGATCGCAATCACGGCCGTGGCCAGCATCGGGCTACTGGTCGTCGCGCATCCGCTGATCCCGGTCGTCTACGGCGGCGAATTCGCCCCGAGCGCGACCGTCTTCATGATCCTGCTGCCGTCTGGGGTCCTCTACACGATTCACAAGGTGCTGACCTCGTCGCTCGCGGCTAACGGACGCCCCCAGACATCGCTCTACGCTGGCCTCATCTCGCTCCCGGCGACGATCGGGCTGAACCTGCTTCTGGTCCCCGCCTGGGGGATCAAGGGCGCGGCCGTCGCGTCTGACGTTGCCTACGCGATCAACTCCGGCGCGGTGCTCTTCATGTTCCTCCGCGTCTCGAAGCTGCCGGTCAAGCAAGTACTGATGTTCAACGGCGAGGACTGGGAGGCCGTGACCTGGAGCCTCCGCAACATCTGGCGCACCCGCGTCCTCCGAAACGCCGCCTACACCCCGAGTGTTAGCGAGTAAGAGGCTATGCCAAAAGTAAGCGTACTGATCTCCACCTACAACCGGGCCGACTACCTGAAGATGGCGCTCGACTCCGCGCTGATGCAGGACTACCCGGACTTCGAGATCGTCATCCTGGATGACGGTTCGACGGTTAAGACCGCCGAGGTCGTGCGGGAGTACAAGGACGAGCGGATCCGCTACTACTGGCAGCCGAACCAGGGCGTCGCTCGCACATACAACCGGCTGATGGAGCTGGGCGAAGGCGAATACTTCCACCACCTCGACAACGACGACGTCCTGATCGCCGGCGCACTCACCAAACTGGTCGCGCTGCTCGACGCAAATCCCACGGCCGGACTCGCTTACGGCGAAGCGCCGGTGATCGATGCGGTCGGCCGTGTGTACAGCCATCGCAAGGCCCCCGCCCGTCTCGCAAAGATGGGGCTGATCCCCTCCAAAGTTGCCTTCAAGGAACTGCTTCGCGGCTGCCACATCACGACGAGCACCGTCATGATGCGGAAGAGCTGCCTCGAGCGCACCGAGCCGTTTCAGCCCGAGGCAGTCCCCGGCGAGGACTGGGACTTCTGGCTGCGACTCGCCGCGGAGTACGACATCGTCTACTGCCCTGAGCCGATCGCGTACTACCGCATCCACCTGAACAGCATCACGGGCGCCTACAACGTGGAGAAGGTGCTGGAGTCGCACGAGTTCACGCTGCGGCGCATCTTTGCCGACCCTACGTTCCGCTACAACCACCTGAAGAACTACGCCTACGCCTGCCTGGAGCGGACGCTTGCCCTCGTCGCGGCGCGTGGGCGCCGACGCCCCGCCGTCGCCTCGCACCTCGTGCGTGCGATCGGACGACGGCCCTCCATGCTTTTCGAACGGGACACAGCAGGAGTCACCTACGAAGGCCTGAAGTCCCTGCTGCCGACGAACCTGGTGGCCGTGGGCCGCAAGATGCGTCGCGGCCTCCGCGCCGGGGTGATCATCTGATGCCTCCGAAAGTGAGCATCATCATCCCCGCGTACAACCGCGCGCACCTGATCGGCGCGACGCTGCGCAGCGCTCTCCGCCAGACGTACCGCGACTATGAGATCGTCGTCATCGACGACGGCTCCACCGACGACACGGAGTCCGTGATCCGGGCCATCGCCCCGGACGCCCGCTACATCAGCCAGGCGAACGTGGGCATCCCTGAGGTGCTGAACGTTTGCGTCCGCGCTGCCGCCGGCGAGTACATCGCTTTCCTCGGCTCAGACGACGCGCTGGCCCCGAAAGCGCTCGAAAAGCAGGCCGCTGTCCTCGACGCAAACCCGAACGTAGGAATCGTGCACGGTCAGGCCTGGCTGATGGACGAACAGGGCCGCCTGACGCACCTCCAGAAGCCACCGTTCGCGAAGTCGAGCTACGTCCGAAGCGGCCGCGATGAGATCGCCGACCTTGTGATGTCCAACCACATCGTGGCCACGACCGTGATGGTCCGAAAGGCCTGCTTCGAGGAGTGCGGCTTGTTCGACGCCCGCTTCGGCCTGTACGAAGACTGGAACATGTGGACGCGCATCCTCAAGCGCTGGGACGTCGGCTACGTCAACGAACCGCTGGCCTTCTACCGCGTGCACCACGGAGAGTCCGGGAGCATCTTCCGGAAGGCCGAACCACGCGCCCTCGAACGCTACCGCCGCATCCAGATCGAAGACATCCTTCACGACCCCGAAATGGGCCCGAAGCTCAAGCACCTTCGCCGCGCGGCCTACGCCCGCCACCACTACAGCGTCGCGCTGCACTCCATGGACGTGCGCGCCCGCTGGTACGGCCGCTGGCAAGCCGCACAGGCGCTCGCGGTCTCGCCGCTATCAGGGACCAGCGCATCGGCGATGCGGGTGATCGCGCGCAGCTTTGTGCCACGCCCGCTCGTCGCTCTCGCCCGGCGCATGCGAAGCGGCAACTCATTCGAAACACAAGACCAGAGAACCCTCGAGGCCGTGCTTGGCGGTGGGGCGGTACCGGAGGCGTGATGCTGGGAAAACTGAGCGACCTCCGCAACAAGTGGCTGCTGCACGCCGCCGTCCGCCGCGGCCTCAAGCTGGGCCGGGATGTCCGGGTCATCGGCAAGCCTGACTTCGGCAGCGAGCCGTACCTGATCGAGATCGGGCACCACGTGACTGTCTCCAGCAACGTGACGTTCGTGACGCACGACGGCGCGACCTGGGTGTTCCGCCACCTGCCCGAGCACCAGGGCCTGCAGCGCTTCGGCCGCATCCGCATCGGCGACAACTGTTTCATCGGCACCGGCGCGATCATCCTGCCCGGCGTCGCGATCGGCTCTAACTGCGTGATCGCGGCGGGCGCCGTTGTCACGCGCTCCGTGCCCGACAATTCCGTCGTAGCTGGATCGCCAGCGCGCTTCGTCTGCACGTACGAAGACTACGCGCGACGCACGGCCCGGCGCTGCGTCTACTACTCGCCGGAAGTGACATCCGACCCCGAACTGCTGAAAGAAGTGCTGCTCGACACCCTGCCGCAAGCCGGCGCAGAGGTGATCGTGCCCGAGGAGTACTTGCGCCGATGACGACGCTTGCCTTCCCGCGCCTCTCGACCCCGGCCTTCCTCGAACGATTCGAGTTCAAGCAGCCGTGGTTTGCCCTGGTGCCGCTACTCCTGATCCCGGTGCTGGGCAACACTTCCAGCGGCCTGAACATGCTGCTCTTCGCTACCGAGCTACTGCTTCTCGTGGCCGGAGTGCGGCGGCCGATCTGGATCGTCGCCGCGCTGGTGATGAGCGAGATGACGGCTGCGAACTTCGTTCATGATGTCGGCATCAGCAACCGGGTGTTGTTGGCCGCACTCTCGGTGCCGCTGGTGATGCCACACCTGGCGAGCCGCATCGACATCGGCCCCAAGGCGAAGCTGACAGTCGGCCTGGCTCTGATGTTCGTGGCGATCACGACGGCGGTCAACCTGTCGGAATCGCAGGACACCTACGTCTTCGACTTCCTGCGCTACATCGCGATCGCGACGTACCTGATGGTCCTGATCCCGGCGTGCGTGCGTGACCGCGACGACGTACGTGATCTGTGCGCACTTCTGTTCGGCATCGCGGTGCTCAGTACGGTCGTGGGGCTGTCGCAGCACTGGAGCGACGGCCGCGGTACTCCGATGTACGAGGTCGTTCCCCACGCCGGCGCTGTCGGCGAGTCATTCGCGTCCTGGGAGAGCCGGCTGCTGGGGCTGTCAGACAACCCGATCCAGTCCGGCAACGTGCTGATGATCGCCGGCCTCTTCGCGCTTGGCGTCGTCCTCTACTCGCCGATGCAGACCAGCACGAAGCGCTGGTACGCCATCGTCCTGCTGATGATGTGCGCGGCCTCGTACTACACCTACACGCGCTCCTGGGCGATCGCCATGGTACCGGCCATGGCGTCCATCGCGATGCTTTACCGGGGCAAGTACAAGAAAGAGTTCTTCATGCTTATCCTCGTACTCGGCGCGGGGCTCTGGTACTGGAGCGACATGAAGTCCAGCCGGTATACGGCGACAGCGGAGAACGATAGCAGCGCCGCAGCCCGACCCGTCCTCTGGACGCTCGGCCTGCAGATCGCCTACGACAACCCGTGGTTCGGTGCCGGCCACGACTCCTTCCTCGACCTCTCGAAGGAGTACACGAACACCGTGCCCGAAGACCTGTTGGAGCTACAGGGCGCCCGGGACGTGATCGGCAAGTACACCGTGCACAACGACCCAATCAACACGTGGTTGTCCTGGGGGTTCTTCGCTCTCTTCGTCTACGTCGCGCTATCGATCGTGATCGGCAAGAACTTCTTCGACGCTTTCATGGTGACCCAGGACCCGCTGCTGAAGGGCCTCGCTCTCGGTGGGCTGGCAGCAGTGCTCGGCTACCACACGAACTCGCTCTTTCACAACTTCCTGGACAGCTCGCTCACGTTCTGGGTCCTAGGCGGGTTCTCGCTCGTCATGTTGAAGCTGGGACAGCGGCCGTACGAGCCTGCACCACCGCCGCCAGGACCGGAAAAGGAATTCAGTCTCGTGCGAAACGAGAAGGGGGAGTGGGAACAATGCGCCGTCTAACCGTGATGCTACTCGTGAACGACCTCCGCATCGGCGGCGCCGAACGGCAGCTCGTCGAACTCGCGCGGGGCCTGGACAAGGAACGCTATCGCGTGATCGTCGGGACGCTATACAGCGGCGAGCCGTTCGAGCGCGACCTGACCGACGCCGGCGTCGAACTCGTATCTCTCAATCGCATGGGCAAGTACGACTTCCGGACAGTGTTCAAGCTCGCCGGCGTGCTGCGCCGCGAAGAGGTGGACATCATCCAGCCGTTCCTCACGCCGGCCACCGCGATCGGCCTCGCCGCCGCGTCGTTGGCCCGGACGCCGGTCAAGATCGTGACCGAGCGCTGTGGCGTCCGGCTGAACACCGGCTTCGGCAACAAGGTCTATCGCTTCGTCGAGGACCGGCTCACTCGCATGGCCCCGATCGTGGTGCCGAACAGCGAGGCCGGTGCGCAGTACCTGTCCTCCCGCGGGATCAGCCGCAACAAGCTGCGCGTGATCTACAATGGCGTCGCCCCGGAGCGCGTAACCACCACCGTCGAAGCGCGGGATACCCTGCGCGCCCGGCTCGGCATCGACCCGCACAACTGGGTCGTCGGCGTCGTCGCTAGCCTGACCCCGGCGAAGGACCACGGCACGTTCCTGCAGGCCGCTTCGATCATCCGCGCCGAAGTGCCGGGCACGAAGTTCCTGCTCGTCGGCGACGGCCCTTTGCGCAACGAGATCCAGCGCCGCGCCCAGATGCTCGGCATCGGCGAGAGCGTGATCTTCGCCGGCCACCAGATGGACGTGGCCCCCTACATCGGAGCGATGGACATCGCAATGCTCTCCTCCTGCGACCACGAAGGCTGCTCGAACTTCATGCTCGAGGCGATGGGCCTCGGCCGGCCGATCGTGGCCACGGACGTCGGCGGCAACCGGGAGCTGTTCAAGACGGGCGACGCGGGGACAATCGTGCCCCCGGCGAACCCGCTGATCATGGCCCACGCCGCGCTCCAGATCATGAAGGATCCCTCCATGGCCGATAAGATGCGCCAGGCCGGCCGCGAGGTGTTCAACGCGCGCTTCACGCTGCCCAGCATGGTCGCCAAGTACGACGACCTCTACGTCTGGCTCTGGCAACAGCACGGGCAGAACAACAAGCGCCGCGACTCCGCGGCCGCCGAGACCGAGACGGTGGAAGGCTGATGCGAGTCGTAGTCGTTTCCGAGAACCTGGGCGGGCGCCTCGACGAAGGCATCCGCAAGTTCGCGACGCAGCTCATGGTGGGTCTCGCGGACCACTGCGACGTCTTCGGCATCGCCACGCAGCCGCTCGAAGATGACAACCGCTCCGGGTTCATCCAGACGGTCGTGGCGGGTAAGGTCTTCAGTGGCGGCCAGATGCGCGAGGCCATCGCTGACGCGCGACCGGACCTGACCGTGTACGTGCCGTCGGCTTCCGGGACGCTGTTCAGCTTCTTGCGAGCCCGGGCGCTGAAGAACGCTTGGCCGTCCTCAAAAGTCGCGATGGTCCTGACGCAGGGACGCCGGCACGCGCCCCCAGTCCGCGCGATGCTCAAGCACCTCGCGCCGGACGCCATCTTCTGCCAGTCGCGGGGCACGATGCGCTATCTGCAATCGGCCGGAATCGACGCCCAGTTCCTCCCCTCGGGTGTGGACACGCAGCGCTTCCAGCCGGTGACCCCGGACGTGAAAGCAGCGCTCCGCCGCAAGTACGGCCTGCCGGAGGGTGAATTCTTGGTGTTACACGCGGGCCACCTCCTACGTGGGCGTAATGCGGCCCTTCTCGGCAGGTTGGAATGGATAGGGCGGGGCGTTATGCTCGCGGGCCGCAGCATGGGGCTCGACGCCGAATTGAAGAGGGATCTGGAAGGACGTGGGGTAATCGTAGTGGACCGCTATGTTGAAGAGGTGGAAGAGCTGTACCAGTCCGTGGACTGTTATCTCTTCCCCGTCCGCGAGGAAGACTCCGCCATGGAGTTCCCCCTCAGCGTGCTCGAAGCGATGGCCTGCGACCTGCCCATCGTCGCGCATCCGTACGGCGGCCTGCCGCTGGCCCTGGCCCCGCGCGACGGCCTCGTCTTCGCGGACGGGGACGAAGCGCTGCTTGCCGGTGTCCGCGCCGCCAAGAACGTAACCGCTAACACCCGAATGCAGGCACAAGACTTCACCTGGGAGCGCGTCGCCGAACGGCTCCTCGAAATGATGAATGAGAAGGAAGATGTTAGAGCTATCGCCGCCGCGGTCTAAGGAAGCGGACGCCATCATCGCGGCGTTCCTGCCGGCGCACGCCTGGGGCGAACGCGCCGTGGCAGAGCTTGTCCAGCGCTTGCGGCGGAACAAGTACCCGCTGCTCATGCTGGAGCAGGCGGCGGAGCAACACCCGCTGCTTTCGCGGTCCGTGCGCTGGATCGGCGCGCTTGCCGAAGACGAGAGCGAACTCGTCGAGCAGCGGCTGGAGTTCGTCAAGGTGCGCCGTGCCTGGGCCGACGCCGGCATCCCGAGCGTGCTCTTCAAGTCCGGCGGCCTCGAACCGTCGTTCCCCTACACCAGCGACAACGTCGACGTCCTCGTCCCGCGCGGCCGCACCGACGAGGCGCGCCGAATCCTGATGTCGCAGGGCTATGTCTGGCTCCACAACATCGACGAGGAGCAGAAGTGGCTCTTCCGCAAGTTCCGCGGCGGCCGATCGGTCTCGGCGATTCACGTGCACGGCTGGGTCGGCTGGGACGTCGAATTCCACGAGCGCGCGATCTGGGACGGCGTTCGCCAGTCCCCCGATGACTGCGAGGTGATGGTGCCTTCCGCGGAGGACGCTGTGCTGATCAACGCTGCGCACGCCCTCTACGAAAACAAGGAGATCCGTCTCTACGACCTCGAGAAGATCCGCGGCCAGTGGGCCGACGGCCTCGATTGGGACTACATCGAGGGCATCGCACGCCGGCGTGGCTGGCTCGACGGCCTGTACTTCGCGCTGCTCCTCTGCCAGAAGCTCGAACAGCAAGTCTACGGCTACCGCACGGTCTCGCGCGACGTGGTCAAGCGCTGGAGCCGTGGCCTGCGCGAGTACCGCGTGCAGTACGCCTACTGGCAGAAGGTGCGCGCGCGGCCCTTCCAGATGCCGTTCCGCATCTCGTTTGCCTTCAGCAAGCTTCTGTACTACAAGAAGATCGCCCGCGACTCCCATGACGGCACGCGCTCCCGCGTCCGAAACGCCGTGCGCACGCTAGCGTGGGGCCTCAAGCAGAAGTCAAAGATCCGCCCGCAGCCCGGCGTTGTCATCGCGCTCAGCGGGCTGGACGGCGCCGGCAAGAGCGCGCACGCCAAAGCTCTTTCGCGGGCGATGGAAACGTCCGAGGTAATTAACCGCATCGTTTGGACGCGCGCCGGCTGCTCGCCGATGTACCGCGCGATCAGCTGCTTCGCGAAGTCGCTCGGCGTCGGCTACGGCCTCACTGAACGGCGGGAAGTGCTGGCGACCAGTCCTGCACCTCTGCGTGGGCTCACGGGACAGGCCTGGGCGTGGTTGAACGCGCTCGACCTCGCGCTGCTTTATCAGGCGAAGGTGCGCCTGCCAGCGCTCACCGGCAAAGTCGTGATCGCCGACCGCTACACCGCCGACGCGGCGGTGGAAATCGCGCACCGCCTGGGCGTCAGTGACCCGATGTCGATCCCTGCCGTGCGAGCGTTGATGGCGCTGACGCCGACACCCAACCACACATACCTCCTCGACCTTCCGGCAGAACTCGCCGCGTACCGCTCCGCGGACCCGGAGGACATCGACGACCTCGATCGCCAGCGCATCTTGTACCGGCGGATGGCCGACGCCCAGAAGATGCGTCTGCAGGACGTCTCCGGCGGGTTCATCGAATCGAACGACCGCATCGTCCGCCAGATCCTGCAGGCGTACGAGGACGACTTCTCGACGACAACGAACGGACTGTTCCTGTCCAACCCGGAGCAGTTGAACCCCGACCTCTACGTCGGTCAACAGGCCGACGTAGAGGACGAACGGAGGGCCGCATGAAGGTCCTCGTTGTGACGAACATGTACCCTCGTCCCGAAGCGCCTTCACACGGCGTCTTCGTCGGCGACCAGGTGGAATCGCTGCGACGTCTCGGCGTCGAAGTCGATGTGCTGTTCATGAACGGCCGCGGCAACAAGCTGAACTACCTCTGGGCCTACCCCCGCCTCTGGAATGCCCTCCGCAAGAAGCGCTACGACGTGGTGCACGCGCACTACATCTTCTCGGGCCTCGTCGCTCGCGCGCAGTGGCAGGCGCCGGTGATCCTCACGCATCACGGCCCCGAAGTGTTCATGACCTGGGAGCGCCACGTCTGCAAGCTCGCGACCGGCTGGTTCCACAAGGTGATCATGGTCTCGCAGGAGATGGTGGACCGCCTTGGATACAAGGACGCGACCGTCATCCCCTGCGGCGTGAACATGGAACGCTTCTCGCCGGTCCCGCAAGACGAAGCGCGGCGACGCACCGGCCTCCCGCTCGACAAGAAGCTAGTCCTCTGGGCGGGCGAATACTTCCGCCCCGAGAAGCGCTACGAGATCGTCCAAGAGGCGATGCGCATCCTCACGGCGGAGGACTCGAATGTCGAGTTGGTGCTGCTCTCGGGCCGTCCCCACGCCGACGTCCCGGTCTACATGAACGCCGCCGATGTCCTGCTCCTAACTTCGGACGCCGAGGGTTCGCCGATGGTGGTGAAGGAGGCGATGGCCTGCAACACGGCGGTCGTCTCCACCGACGTAGGCGACGCGGCGGAGATCATCAGCGGCACTGAAGGCTGCTACGTGACGAGCCAGGATCCGCACGACGTTGTCGAGAAGCTGAAGCTCGCGCTGGCGTTCGGCAAGCGCACCAACGGCCGCGAGGCGGTGAAGGCGATGGAGCTGGACGAGATCAGCCGCCGGATCATGGCCGTCTACGAAGAAGCGATCAACCTGAAGCCTGTGACGAGCCCGCGGAGCGAGGTGGAGGCGTGAACAAGCGCATCTGCTTCGTCCGCATGAACTACTTCCCGGAAGAGGCGCACGTCCGCAAGAACGCCGAGGCCCTGGCGGCCGCCGGCTACGACGTCGACGTGATCTGCCTGCGCGACCAGGGGGAGAAAGCGCGCGAGTCATCCGGTGCCGGCCGGGTGTACCGTCTCCCGCTCATGCACAAGCGCACCTCCGCGCTGCGCTACCTGTTCGAATACGCGGCGTTCTTCGTGATGGCGTCCTGGCTGCTGCTCTTCCTGCACCTGCGCCGCCGCTACGACGAGATCGAGGTCTACAACGTGCCCGATATCATCGTGCTCGTGGCGCTGCTGCCGCGGCTCCTCGGCGCGAAGGTTGTCCTCTATATGTTCGAGGCGACGCCCGAGATGTACATCGACCGCTTCGAGCTGAAGGCGGGTGGAATCGGCGAGAAGCTGCTGCGCTGGCAGGAGCGCGTCGCCGTCTCGTTTGCGCACCGCTCGATCGTCGAAGGCCCGTACGAGCGCGAGATGCGCGGCGACCGCGGCGAAGACGTAAACAAGATCGGCGTCGTGATGAACGTGCCGGAGGGGCACCTTTTCCAGGCCGACGCTGCCTTGACGCCGGAGCGATTCGAGATCATCACCCACGGCAGCCTCCTCAAGCGCTACGGCATCCAGACGCTGATCGAGTCCGTACCCCTGATCCGCGCCGAGAT
>JANLRX010000047.1:0-2226 GCA_031362025.1 Chloroflexota bacterium | reverse complement strand
CTTCGGCGACCGGCGGATCGGCGTCGCATCTGCAGATGACAGGACGCGTATAGCAGTGCCCGTTCGCACCGTCGATGTGAAGGGCGACCCGGCCGACGAGATCGCCCGCATCGCCACTGACGAGCTGGCGGAGGAGATCGTGATCGGCTTGCCGCTCTCGCTCACGGGCGCCGAGGGTCCGCAAGCACAGCTCGTCCGAAGGGCTGTGGAGCGCCTCGAGTTGGTGCTGACGATCCCGATCCACCTGCACGACGAGCGCTTTACGACGGCGGAAGCGTTGCGCTCGATCGAGGCGACGGGCGGCAAGAAGAAGCCGCGCGGCTCCGACAACCGTGACGCCGTCGCGGCGAGCATTCTCCTGCAGTCGTACCTGGATAGCGGCAAGCCGTATGGGTAGCCGCGGCGTCTACTACGCGGCGATCGCGGTTGGCGTTCTGATGTTCTTCGCCGCGGCCGTGGTAATCTTCACCGGTCCCGGCCAGATCGACGATGTCGGGGCCATTCGGACGCCCGCGGCGACAGCGGGCGAGCCAATCGCCATCGAGATCGCGGAGGGCGATGGGCCGTCGGAGATCGCCTCGCAACTGGAACAACGCGGCGTGATCGACTCCGACAAGCAGTTTCGGATCCTCATCTCGCTGATGGGGTACGACCGGCTGCTGCAGTCCGGTGAGTACGAGTTCCAGCCCGGCACGCCCGCACTCGAAGTGATCTACCGGCTGCGCAGCGGACTGGTCTCGACGAAGACCGTCACCGTAATCGAAGGCTGGCGGCTCGAAGAGATCGCGGACGCGGTCGCCGCGCAGGGCGTTGCCCGCGAGGAGTTCGTCGCCGCGGCGAGCCGCATCGACTATCCCTACCCATTCCTCGACGGCATCCCGGCTGGCGGCGATCTCGAAGGTTACCTGTACCCGGCAACTTACACGATCCGATCCAGCGATACCGGCGAGTCGGTCGTGCTAAAGATGCTCGACGCGTTCTCGGCGACTGTGCCGGCGGGTAATGGCGAGCAGGCGGCGGCGCGCGAACTGACGGCGCATGACGTCGTGACGCTGGCGTCGATTATCCAGAGGGAGGCACAGCTGGCCGAAGACAAGCCGCTGATGGCCCAGGTGTTCGAGTCACGGCTGCTGCTCGGGATGACGCTGGACGCCGACCCGACGGTGCAGTACGCGGTCTCCGAGGACCCGGTAAGTGTTGCGGAGTTCGGGTACTGGAAGGCAGGGCTGACGCTGGACGACCTGGCTTACGACTCTCCCTACAACACGTACCAGTACTTCGGGCTGCCGCCGGGGCCGATCAGTAACCCGGCCGTCGATACGATGCTTGCCGTTGTGCAGCCCGCCGATACGAACTACCTATATTTCGTGGCGCGGCCGGACGGCTCCCACGCCTTCGCTGAGACGTATGAAGAGCACCTTGCCAACGTCGAGGCGATCCAGGGCGAGCAGTAATGCAGTACCTCGGCGTCATCACGCACCCCGACAAGCAGTCCACTTCCCCGGCGTTCCAGCAAGCGGCGCTTGACGCACTCGGACTCGACATAAAGTACGAGCGCTGGCCAACGCTCGCGGACGGCATCGGCACGCGAGTCACGGGACTGCGAGCGCCCAGCGTCCTCGGGGCGAACGTGACGATCCCACACAAAGAGACCGTCATCCCGCTCCTCGACGAGCTGGACGACCTCGCGCAGCGAGTCGGCGCCGTGAACACGATCCTGAACACGGAAGGGCGGCTCTCCGGCTACAACACCGATGTCGAGGGCTTCCTCCGCGCGCTGGAGGTGGAGGGTGGCGTAACACCCCGCGGGCGACGCGTACTGGTCGCGGGAGCGGGTGGCGCTGCGCGGGCCGTTGTCGTCGCTCTGATCGGGGGCGGTGCGGGGCACGTGCGGATCATCAACCGCGACCTGGAACGAGCAGTACGGCTCGCGGGCAATCTGCGGCTGCTGGAGTCGGGCACGGATCTCGATGTGCTGTCCGATACGCCCGAAAACTGGGCAAAGGGGGCGGCCGAAGCGGACACTTTGGTAAACTGTACCTCGCTTGGCATGGCCGGAGGCACCGAAGAGCAGCGCTCTCCCATTCCGGCCCGGCTCATTCATCCCGATATGCTTGTCTACGACCTCGTCTACCGGCCCACCGAGACCCCTTTGCTGCGGGACGCGAAAGCACGTGGCGCGAAGACGATCGGCGGCCTACCGATGTTGATCTACCAGGGCGCGGC
>JANLRX010000396.1:0-8159 GCA_031362025.1 Chloroflexota bacterium | reverse complement strand
CCGCCTCCAGCGCCCCATCGCCGACGTCTTCGCCGAGTTCGACGAGGTCCCCATCGCCTCCGCCTCCCTCGCCCAGGTGCACAAGGCCCGCCTCCACAACGGCGACCTCGTCGCCGTCAAAGTCCAGTACCCCGGCATCGGCAAGATCGTCGACGAAGACCTCCGCAACGTCCGCTTCCTCCTCCGCATCCTCGCCCTCTTCGAGCGCAACCTCGACTTCGCCCCCATCATCGAAGAGATCTCCGCCAACACCCCGCTCGAGCTCGACTTCATCAACGAAGGCCACAACGCCGAGATGATCGCCGCCAACTTCGCCGGCCGCGAAGAGGTCATCATCCCCAAGATCTACTGGGAGTACTCCAGCCGCCGCCTCCTCGTCATGGAATACATCGAAGGAATCAAGGTCACCGACATCGCCGGCCTCCACCGCATCGGCCTCGACCCGCCCGACGTCGCCCAGCTCGTCTCCAACATCTACTGCGAGCAGCTCTACCTGCACGGGATGTTCCACGCCGACCCCCATCCCGGCAACCTCTTCGTCCAGCGCGGCCCCGATGGCAACCCCCGCATCGTCATGCTCGACTTCGGCCTCTGCCGCAAGTACGACGACAAGTTCCGCATCGCCTACGCCCGCATGGTCAACGCCATGCTCCGCTGGGACCTCCCCGAGATGATCCAGGCCTACAAGGACCTCGGCGTCAAGGTGAAGAATCCCAACGACCCAACCACCTACATCGAACTCGGGCGCGCCTTCATGGAGACCTCCAAACCCGGCAAAGGCTACGCTGATGCCGACCTCGTCGCCGAGGCCAACGAGCGCCTCGCCAAGGTCGTCCGCGCCAACCCCATCGTCGACATCCCCCGCGAAATGCTCCTTATCATGCGCGTCGTCGGCCTTCTCTCCGGTCTCGGAAAGCACCTCGACTCCCGGGTCGACGTCACCGAAACACTGCTCCCCTACACCCAAATGGCCCTCGACGGCGCCAAACCCTAAACCCCGAGTTCACACCCGAGCGATTGACACAGGCCTCGCTGCGCGTATGCTTTGGCCCACAGCACTGCCATGGATCCCAAAGTCCGCTACACCAAGAGCGCTGACGGCGTACACATCGCCTTTTGCGAGGTCGGGGAAGGCTACCCGCTCGTAATCATGCCCGCAATGCCTCTTACGCACGTCCAGCTCGAATGGGGTATCCCCGACCTTCGTCGCCTCTACGAGCGCCTCGTCTCCGCCGGCCACCGTCTCATCCGTTACGACGCACGGGGCATGGGACTCTCCGATCGTGATGTCAGTGACTTCTCGCTCCCCATGCAACTGGCCGACATGGATGCAGTGGTCGACGCGATGGGGCTCGACCGCTTCGCGCTGTACGGCTCCGGCGATCAGGGCATGGTCGCGGCCGCCTGGGCCGCCCGGAACCCGGAGCGCGTCTCGCACCTCATCCTGTGGTGCAGCTGGGCCAACCGCGCTCGCATCTCCGACCAGGCAGCGACGCGAGCCTTGCGTGCGCTCCTGGAGCAAGACTGGATGATCTATACGGAGACGGCGGCGCGCGTTCTCTTCGGTTGGTCAGGGGAAGATCGCATCGCCCGCGAGTTCGCAGCCTTCCTCCGTCAGTGCACCGACCCAGGGGTCCTCGCTCACGCCGTGCCCCAGATCTACGAATGGGATGTCACGGACATGCTCCCGCGCATCCAGTGTCCAACACTCGTGCTCGTGCGCAAGGACATCGCCACGCTTCCAGTAGACATCGCTCGCGAGATGGCGCGCGACATCCCGGACGCTCGCCTCGTCGTGCAAGAAGGTAGCTCGCCCCTGCCCTTCGCCGAAGACACCAACTCCTTCATCCGCGAAGTCACCAGCTTCCTCGGCAGCAGCGCCGGAGAGATGGTGGACCTACGCGGAACCGGCGACGCCCCCATCACAATCCTCTTCACCGATATGGAAGGTTCGACCGCGCTCACCCAGCAGCTAGGCGACGAGGCCGCCCAGGAGATACTCCGCGTCCACGACCGCATCGTTCGGAACGCGCTCGCAAGCCACGGCGGCACAGAGATAAAGCACACAGGTGACGGGCTCATGGCGTCGTTCCCCTCCGCAACACGTGCTGTGGAAGCGGCGATCTCCATCCAGCGGGGCGTCGCGGCGATGGGGGATGAACAGCTAAGCGTCCGCGTCGGGCTAAACGCCGGCGAACCGGTTGCTGAACACGGCGATTACTTTGGGACGACCGTGCAGCTCGCGGCCCGCATCTGCGACCGGTCTGCCCCTGGCTCCATACTGGTATCCGCCGTGGTGCACGACCTGGCGGCGGGCAAAGGGCTGCGGTTCACGGACGCCGGCGAGGCGGAACTGAAGGGATTCGCTGAGCGCGTGCGCCTGTATGAGGTGAACTGGAAAAACTGAGTGCGCGGGAGTAGAATTGCCGCGAACGATAACAAAAGGGGGTTCTGCCATGCCTATCTTCCATGAGCTTACTCTGGCCTTGCAGTGGATCAGAGAGGGCCAAATTCCGATCACGCGGTCCCTGCAGCGCATCTGCAACGATGCGGCAATCCGCGAGGATACTAAGGAGCGGATGCGCGAGGCTCACATCTTCGACGAGGGGGTTCCGGGGTGGCTTGCCGAACTCTTCCTCATCGATGGTCTGACCGAAGCCGAGATCGCTCACGTTGGGGAATGGCCCGCCGACCAGAAGGAGGCACTCCGGGCGGAACTGTCGTTCGTCTACGACGCTGACAGGCCGATAAACTTCGCCTGGGAGATTGCCGAAGACAACATCGCGCGAATGGACGTCGGTGAGGGCTACGATGGCGTGTCTCTGGTGGTGTTCTACAGTCCCCGGAACACGCTCCACGCAAGCGGGGCCCCAAGCCCAGCGTAGCCGTCGAAAAGAACGCTACGCGGCCGCGATTTCGCGTTGACACCCGCGTTATGGCGTGCCTAGAATCTTAGGTAGAACACCGCCCCGCCCATCCGTTTTGCACAATTTAGTGAGGTTCCGCACGTGAATAACCGCTATCGGGACGATCCCGAAAGCCTCGCCACTCGCTGGATCACCCTCGGTCAGGCCTGCAAGCTCCTCGGCGTCAACGAATCGACTCTCCGCCGCTGGGCCGATGCTGGCCATGTACGCTCCTTCCGAACGCCCGGCGGGCACCGGCGCTTCTCCGAGGAAGACCTGCGGGTTCTGATGGCCGGACAGATGCCAGCCAGCGCCGAACCGTACGACTCGATCAGCGGCCTCGCCCTCGCCCGGATCCGCCGGCGCCTGCAGCGTGGCCGCGGCAACTCTGGCCACTGGTATTCCAATCTGACCGATGAAGACCGCGATAACATGCGCCCCCTCGGGCGGCGGCTCGTCACGCTCATCTCGGAGTACCTCACTAAGGGAGCCAAGCGTGCGCACCTGCTCGACGAAGCAAAGGAGATCGCGCAGGAGTATGGCAAGCTGCTCGTTCACGACGGGTTGAGTTTGCGTGATGCAGTCGAGGGCTTCACCTTCTTCCGCAAGACGCTGGACGAGACCGCCATGGAAGAGGCCCAGAAGAACGAGCTCTCCGCCGACCAGGCGATCGAGTTGTGGGAGCTGCTGACAACCCTCGGCGACCACGTACTGATATCGATCGCCCAGTCCTACGAAGACGCCGGAGTAACGGCAGGAGTACGGCGCTAGCCTCCGACACTGATGCGCTACTACCCGGTATTTCTCGATCTCGCCGACAAGCCAGTTGTGGTTATCGGCGGTGGCACCATTGCCCACCAGAAGATGGACGGGTTGCTGGAGGCGGGTGCCAACGTCACGGTCGTTTCCCCGGAGCTGAACGAAGACATGGCGGCTCTCGCTGAGGCGGGAAAGTTCATGCACATCAAGCGCGATTACGAGCCCGGCGACCTCGAAGGATACGAACTTGTCTTCGTCGCCACGGACAGTCGCAAGGAGAACGAGCGGGCGTGGCAGGAAGGCCGCGAGCGCCACATCTGGGTGAATGCTGTGGACGACATCCCGAACTGCGACTTCATCATGCCCGGCATCGTGAAGAAGGGTGAGTTGATCCTCGCGATCTCTACTAGCGGAACGAGTCCGGCGATGGCCCGCAAGGTCCGCGAAGACCTCGAAACGTTCCTCACCGATGAAGATGCCGAGCTACTCTCCCTCGCGGCGGAGGTGCGGAGTGAGTTCCGCGCCAGTGGTACCGAGGTGAAGGGGTGCCTACATTGCCAGCGCAACAACAACGACGTCTGGAATGCAGCGATTGACGGAGAAGTCAAGAAGTTCCTCAAGGCCGGTCAACGCGATGAAGCGAAAGCCAGGATAGTTAACCTCCTGCTGTCACCGTCCGCGGAGGGGCACTCGTGACCGAGCCGCTATTTACCTGCGTTGGCGTGAACCACAACACCTCACCTGTGGAAGAGCGCGAACGTCTATCATTCACACGCGCCGAGACGATCTCAGCGCTGCATGATCTTGAGGAGCGACTGCCAGGTGCTGCACTGCTCTCAACCTGCAATCGCACGGAACTCTACACCGCGCTCGATGCCGGTCGCGGCGCCGAGCTGATCGAGGTATTGAACGGACTGAAGGACGCCAACATCGACGCGCCGCACTTCTACGTGCTGCAGCACAGCGAGGCCGTGGAGCACCTGTACAGAGTGGCCTCCGGCATCGATTCGATGGTGCTCGGTGAGTCGCAGATCCTGGGCCAGGTGCGAGATGCCATGTCCGCCGCCACGGATGCGGGCTCACTCAACGGCACGCTGTCACACCTCTTCCACACCGCGATTCACGTCGGCAAGCGCGCTCGTACGGAGACGAACATCGGGCGGCACGCCGTATCTGTGAGCTCCGCAGCAGTCGCTCTGGCTCGCCGCTCGCTGGGCGATCTAGAGAACCGGACCGTGCTGGTGATCAGCGCCGGCAGCATGGGCAAGCTCGCCGCGAAGGCTCTTGCCCAGCAGACGGGCTCGCGCATCCTCGTCGCTAATCGCACGCAGGACCGCGCAGAAGCCCTGGCCGAGCAGCTTGGCCCCGGCACGATTGCACTCGCTTTCGACGAGCTCCATGGTGCGCTTATTGAGTCTGACATCGTCATCAGTGGCACAAGTTCGGAGGAGTTTATCCTCGGGCCTGAGGAGATCCGCCCCGTGATGGAGGCCCGAACTGGCCGCGGCGGACTTCTGTTCATCGACATCGCTGTACCGCGCGACATTAACCCCACCGTGCGCGATATCGACGGCGTACACCTGTGCGATATCGACGACATCGAAGCGATCACTAGCGAGGGCTGGAACGGTCGCCAGGCGGAAGTCGAGAAGGTCGAAGCCATCGTCCGCGAGGAAGTGGCCGCGTTCGAAGAGTGGTGGGCATCGCTTGATGTGGTGCCAGTGATCTCCGCATTACGCGACCGGGCGGAGACGATTCGAGGGAAGGAATTGGCCCGCGCATTGGAGAAGATGCCCGGCCTCGACGACGATTCGCGGGAACGCATCGAGGCGATGACCCAGGCTATCGTCAAGAAGATGCTCGACCGCCCGATAGCACGTCTTAAGGACGGCGCCGACAAGGGTCTATACATCGAGGCGATCGAAGACTTGTTTGACGTCCGCTCCGCCCCGAGGCGCGGGCCGCGCCCCTAGGAGGCACGGCGTTGTGTCGGGGCGCACTTTCACTGTAGGCACTCGCGGCAGCCGTCTCGCGCTGCGTCAGACCGAGATCACGCTCGAAGCCCTCCGAATCGCCAATCCTGACGCAACGTTCGACACCCGCACGATTCAGACGGAGGGCGACCGATCCGCGGCCTCGCTGAACGAGATTGGTGGGCGTGGCGTCTTCGTGATCGAGATCGAGCGCGCGCTACTGGCCGGAGAGATCGATATCGCTGTGCATAGCCTGAAGGATCTGCCGAGCGATGAGACACCCGGCCTGCTCATCGCAGGCGTTCTCCCGCGTGAAGACGTGCGCGATTTGCTGATCTCTCGCACTGGCGCGCGACTGAGCGAGCTACCGGCGGGCGCCAGCGTCGGTACGGGGAGTCCGCGCCGCGAATGCCAGATTCTCGCGCTAAGGCCGGACGTTCAGGTTAAGGACATCCGCGGGAACGTGGATACGCGTATCCGTAAGACGGAAGAGGGCCAGTACGACGCCATCGTTCTTGCCGCCGCTGGATTGGCTCGCCTCGGCTGGCTGGACCGTGCTTCGCAGGTGTTTGAGACCGCTGAGATGCTACCGGCTGTCGGACAGGGTGCGCTCGCGATCCAGGTGCGTGCTGACGACGCCGATGGTGTCGCCCTCGTGTCTACCATTGATGACGCCGACACCCGTGTCGCCGTCATCGCCGAGCGTGCGTTCGAACGCCGTCTTGGTGGCGGATGCCACGCGGCGATTGCTGCGCTTGGTACTGTTGGCCGCGGATCCAGCCCTGAACGGGCGCCTGTGCTTCTGTGGGGGCTTGTCGGCGACTCGACCGGCCGACTGCTGAGGGCAGAGATGGAAGGCGTGGCGGAGGAGTCCGAGATGCTGGGACTGCGCCTGGCGGAGTATCTAATCGCGCAAGGCGCCGAAGAGCTGCTGGGGACACCGTCATGACGACCGGTAAGGTCTCGCTAGTTGGCGCGGGACCCGGTGACCCCGGTCTCATCACGGTCGCGGGGATGGATCGCATCCGCACGGCAGATGTCATAGTTTACGACCGGCTGATTAGTCCCCGGCTGTTGGATGACGCTCGCGCGGAAGCCGATCAGATCTACGTCGGAAAGCTTCCCGGCGACTCGCATGACCAGGACGCGATCAACCGCCTGCTTATCGAGAAGGCGCGGGCGGGGAAGCGGGTGGTGCGGCTGAAGGGCGGCGATCCGTTCGTCTTCGGGCGCGGCGGCGAGGAAGCCGAAGCCCTGCGCGCGGCCGGGATCCCATTCGAGATAATCCCCGGCATCACGTCTGCGATCGCCGTGCCTGCCTACGCTGGTATCCCGGTCACGCACCGCGGCGTGGCTTCGAGCTTTGCTGTTGTCACTGGCCACGAAGAGCCAGACAAGCCAGAGACGGCGATCGACTGGGCACATCTGGCGACTGCCGTAGATACACTGGTGTTCCTGATGGGCGTGAAAGCGCTGCCGGAGATCGTCGCGAGCGTTGTTCAGTACGGGAGACCGAGTACCACGCCGGTCGCCGTCATCCGTTGGGGAACCACGCCTGAGCAACAGACCGTCACGGGCACGCTCGCCGATATCGTGGATCGCGTGACGGAGGCCAATATTCAGCCACCGGCTATCACTATTGTTGGCGAAGTGGTGCGGATGCGCGACAAGATCGCTTGGTTCGAGAACCGGCCGCTGTTCGGGAAGCGGGTGCTGATCACGCGCACGCGGCGGCAGGCCAGCGTTCTCGCCCGGCTGCTGGCCGACGAAGGAGCGGTGCCGATCGAGTTGCCGTCCATCGAGATTAAGCCGGTTGAGGATACCGCGGCGATCGGGCGCGCGGTTCAAGCGATCCAGTCGGGCGAGTATGCCTGGGTGATCTTCACGAGCGCCAACGCCGTCGAGTTGATCTTCGAGCATCTGACTGAGCGCACGCTGGACGCTCGGGTATTTTCTGGCGGGCACGTCGCGGCGATTGGGCCCGCCACGGCGTCGGCGCTTGCCCGCTGGGGCATCGTCGCTGACCTGGTGCCGGAAGAATACGTCGCGGAGAGCATCGTCCGCTCGATGCGCGACCTGCTGATTCGCGGCCAGCGGGTGCTCTTGCCTCGGGCCGAGTCCGCTCGTGAGGAGCTGATCACCGGCCTGACGACGCTTGGCGTGACGGTGGACGAGATCCCGATCTACCGCGCTGGCGTGCCGACGGACGCACCGCCGGAAGCGCTCGCTGACCTGCGCGAGGGCCGCATCGATATCGTGACGTTCACGGCGTCGTCAACGGTGCGGAACCTAGTGGAGATGCTGGGCGACAACACACCGCTTGAGCAGCCGCTGATCGCGTGCATCGGGCCGATCACGGCGGAGACGGCGCGGGAGTTGGGATTGCGGGTCGACATCATGGCTGCGGAGTACACTGTTGAGGGCCTGGTGGAGGCGCTAAAGGCGCACTTCGAGGGGGGCTGAACGATGGAATTGACGCACGTACGCTTGCTCGTTGACGACTTTCCGGGATGCTTCCGCT
>JANLRX010000393.1:0-4517 GCA_031362025.1 Chloroflexota bacterium | reverse complement strand
CGGATGGATCCGGGCTCCGCATACCATTCGTTGTCCATGGGGATCCGGAAACGAACGGTTTCCGTCGCGAGACGCTGATGCACGGCTACGACGAGATCGCTCTGACGCTGCGGCGCGAGGCGGATGTCACGGCGTTCGAGGAACACCGGCCGGCGTACCTGAACCCCGCGGGCACCTCTTAGCATCTAAGCCTCAACGCTAATCTCTACCCTGGCATCTTGGCGGGTTCGGCGCATTAGCGTAGGCTGATCGCAGGAGGCGTAACACCATGGCCAATACATCTGAAACGCACCTGCCCGACACCACCGAGAACCGCCCTTCGGACACGGTCGAGGACTACTTGCAGTCCATCTATAGCCTGGAGACCGAGGGCGAGAAGATTATCTCCGCGCGGCTGGCCCGGTGGATGCGAGTTTCCGCACCCACCGCCTGGGCGACGGTGCAGCGCATGCACCGCCAGGGGATGGTGGAGATCGACGCGAAGAAGACGATTCATCTGACTCCGCACGGACGCGAGCTGGCGGAGCACGTGGCGCGACGGCACCGGCTCTCCGAGCGCTTTCTGAACGATGTGCTGGGGCTGGGTTGGGCGGAGGCGCACGAACAGGCGCACCACTTCGAGCACGCGATGACACCGGTGATCGAGGCGCGCATCGTGGAGATGATGGGCAATCCAACGACATGCCCGCACGGCAGCCCGATCCCCGGGACCGGCGCGACGCTCGACCCCAACTGGCGGCCCCTCGATACGTTCAATGTTGGCGACCGCATCCGCGTGCGTTTCATCTCGGAGGAGCTGGAAGAGGACCTTGACCTGCTGCAGTACCTTGAACGCCACAACCTGAAGCCGGGTGAAGAGGTGGAGGTGCACGAGAAGGTGCCGTCAGCGGGGCTGCTGGTGCTGCGGAAGGACGGCGAGCAGATTTCGCTGGGGCTGCAGGTGGCGTCGCGGATCCGGGTTGAGCATCTGAACTAACCTAACGCGCGCGAAAAAAGGGCGGCCCGCTGGGCCGCCCTTTTAGTTACGGAGTGTGTGCGTTAGGCCGGTGGCTTGAGGGCGTCGACCCTAGCCCGAACAGCGTCGGGATCCTTGTACCACTGGGCGTTGAGGGCGGTGTACTCGTTCTGGTCGGCGGGCACGTCGTCTTCCGCAAAGATCGCGGTGACGGGGCAGACCGGCTCGCAGGCGCCGCAGTCGATGCACTCGTCCGGGTCGATGTAGAGCATCCGGTCCTTTTCTTCGTCCTGGTGGATGCAGTCAACCGGGCAGACCTCGACACAGGACTTGTCCTTGGTGTCGATACAGGGGTCGGTGATGGTGTAGGTCATTGCGGCACCTTTCTCGCTACAACCCTTTTCGAAGCAGAGACTGAGTAAATGTTGTCAATTGTTTAGCCACCCAAACTGTATCGCGCTGTCGTCTGAGGGTCAACAGGATTTCAGCGTTTCCAGAACTGCCAGCTCTTCTTTCGCCGCCGGGCCTCTGCCAGCTCCTGGCGCTGCTCCTCCAGGACTTCGCGCGCCCGGGCGAATGGGAGGTCGCGGCGGAGCAACGCCATGTGCTCAGCGAGCTCCATTGCGTAAGCCGAGTCGCCGGCGATCTGGGGGAAGAGCCAGCGCAGGCGGTCGTCGAAGCCGGCGGCTGTGGAGCGCGGGCGGCGGCTGTCGCCGGACATCGCGTCGAAGACAGAGTACATCTTGAGTTCGCTGAGGACGGAGGAGAACGCGGTCGAGAGCATGACGGCCTGGAGTGGGTTGAGGTCGATCGTGGCGACGGGCTCCTCGATCTGGGCGTCGATGGCCGGGAGCACTTCGCGGAGGCCGTGCCTGTACTCCGCCATGGTGTCGCGGTCGAGCTCGGAGCCGGGGCGCGCCAGGTGGTAGCCGATGGCGAGGGCAACGAGGCGCGCCTGGTGCTGCGGGAGGCGGATGGTGAAGGTAGTCATCGGCTATCCGGCCTTCACAGCCTTCACGCGCTTGGGCTTTGCGGCCTTGCGGCCGTTGGTTGCGCCGTTGGTGGAGGCGGCCGCCTTCTCGCGCTCTTCGGCGCGATCGAGGGCGATGCGGAGGTACTTGCCGGTCTGGCTGCCGGGGGTGCGGGCGATCTTTTCGGGGGTGCCCTCGGCGACGACTTCGCCGCCGCGGTCTCCGCCGAACGGCCCGAGGTCGATCACCCAGTCGGCTTGCTTGACGACGTCGATGTGGTGCTCGATCACGAGGACAGTGTTGCCGGTATCGACGAGGCGGTGGAGAACCCTCATGAGGGCGTTCACGTCTTCGAAGGAGAGGCCGGTGGTGGGCTCGTCGAGGATGTAGAGCGTGCGGCCGGTGGCGCGGCGGGCGAGCTCCGTCGCGAGCTTGACGCGCTGGGCTTCGCCGCCGGAGAGGGTTGTCGCTGGCTGGCCGACTTTGATGTAGCCGAGGCCGACGTCGCGGAGAGTGCGCAGCTTGCCGTTTACGCGGGGGAAGGCGTCGAAGTATTCGCAGGCCTGGTCCACGGTCATGTCGAGCACCTCGGCGATGTTCTTGCCGCGGAAGAGTATCTCCAGCGCCTCGCGGTTGTAGCGGGCGCCGTGGCAGACCTCGCAGGGCACCTCGACGTCTGGGAGGAACTGCATCTCGATCTGAATGTAGCCGTCGCCCTGGCAGGACTCGCAGCGGCCGCCCTTCACGTTGAAGGAGAAGCGACCGGGACCGTAACCACGGAGCCGCGACTCCGGCACCGAGGCGAACAACTCGCGGATCGGGGTGAAAGTGCCAGTGTAGGTGGCGGGATTGGAGCGCGGTGTCCGGCCGATCGGCGACTGGTCGATGATGACGACTTTGTCGAGCTGCTCGAGGCCGGTGATAGCGTCGACCTTGCCGGGGCGCTCGCGGGCTTTGTACAGGATCTGCGCCGCCTTCCGCGAGAGGATGTCGGACACGAGGGTGGATTTGCCGGAGCCGGAGACCCCGGTCACGCAGATGAACTCTCCGAGCGGGATGCGGACGGTGATGTTCTTGAGGTTGTTTTCGCGCGCGCCTTCGATGACGATCGCTTTGCCGTTGCCGAGGCGGCGGGTCGGCGGCACCGGGATCTCCTTGCGACCGCTGAGGTATGCGCCGGTCAACGACTTCGGATCGGCCACTACATGCTCCGGGGTGCCCTGGGAGATGAGTTCGCCGCCGTGGATGCCGGCGGCCGGGCCGAGGTCAATAATCCAGTCGGCAGCGCGCATCATCGCTTCGTCGTGCTCGACGACGAGGACGGTGTTACCGAGGTCACGCAGCCGCTTGAGTGTGGCGATCAGGCGGTCGTCGTCAGCGGGATGGAGGCCGATCGATGGCTCGTCGCAGACGTACAGGACGCCCATGAGCGACGATCCGATCTGGGTGGCGAGACGGATGCGCTGTGCCTCGCCACCGGCAAGTGAGCCGGTCCGCCGGTCCAACGTTAGGTAACCGACGCCGACGTCCTGGAGGAAGGTGAGTCGCTCATGGATCTCCTTCAGGATCTGGGTGGCGATCGTCATTTCGCGGGAGGTGAGGGGGGTGTCGCGGCCGCGCAGGTTGCCGGCCCACTTCTGTGCTTCGCCGACGGACATGACCGAGATCGAGGCGATGTTGCGGCCGTCGACGGTGACGGCGAGCGACTCTGGCTTGAGGCGAGCGCCGCCACAGGCCGGACAGGGGATCTCCGCCATGTACCGTTCGATCTCGGTGCGGATGTACTCCGAGTCGGTCTCTTTGTAGCGGCGGGTGAGGTTGTTGACGACGCCTTCGAACTTGGTGTCCCAGCGGTTGGCGTGGCCGCCGGCGCCGGTGTACTGCAAGGTGATCTGGCCGTCGTCGCCGTAGAGTACGAAGTCCAGTTGCTTCTCGGTGAGATCCTTCACGGGCATGTTCAACGCGAAGCCGTGCTTGCGGGCAAGGGCGTTGAGGAGGCGCATGTACCATGTGGAAACGCTGGCCGTGCGGGACCACGGGACGATCGCGCCTTCGGCGATCGAGAGGTTCTTGTTGGGGATGACGAGCGACGGGTCGAGCTCCATCTTTACGCCGAGTCCGGTGCAGACCTTGCACGCTCCGTGCGGACTGTTGAACGAGAAGTTGCGTGGTTCAAGCTCTCCGAACGAGAGGTTGCAGAAGACGCAGGCGAAGTGCTCCGAGTACATGCGCTCCTCGGCCTTGAGCTTCTCCTTCTTGTCTTCCATGAGGAGCAGCACCATCGTGCCAGCGCCGAGCCGCAGGGCCGTTTCGACGGAATCGGAGAGCCGCATGCGTCGCGAGTCTGTCTCACTATCCTCGGGTTCGGCTTCGCTGACGACGCGGTCGACGACGATCTCGATGGAGTGGCGCTTCTTTTTGTCGAGCTCGATTCTCTCTTCGAGTTCGCGGACCTCGCCATCGACACGAGCTCGCACGAAACCGGCTTTGCGCGCATCCTCGAAGACGCGGGTGTACTCGCCTTTGCGGTCCTGAATGACGGGCGCGAGCAGCATCATCCGGCGACCGGGCGGGACGGCAAGGATGGAGTC
>JANLRX010000383.1:0-5363 GCA_031362025.1 Chloroflexota bacterium | reverse complement strand
GCTCATCGGCATCGCCGAACGTGCCCGCACCAACGACCTCACGCTGGAGGAAATGCGCGGCAGCACGTTCACCGTCACCAATCTCGGCAGCCTCGGCACCGGCCACTTCGCGCCGATCATCAACTGGCCGGAAGTCGCTGTCCTCGGCCTTGGACGCGCGTCGCAAACCGCTGTGTGGGACGAGGAAACCAAGCAGTTCGAGCCGCGCCTGATCATGCCGCTCTCCCTCGGCCACGACCACCGCGTGCTCGATGGCGCCGACGGTGCGCGCTTCATGTCCTGGATCTCCGAAGCCATCCGAAATCCCCTGCTGATGGCGCTCGAAGGCTAACGTGCCGGACCAGCAGGAACGCAAGCGCATCGCCGTTCTGGGCGCCGGCCCCGGCGGATATCCCGCCGCCTTCCTTGCCGCCCAGAAGGGTTTCGACATAACGCTGATCGACGAGCGCGCGCAACCCGGCGGCGTCTGCTTGTACGAAGGCTGCATCCCGTCGAAAGCGCTCCTCCACGCTGCCGAGCTGCTTCACGATGCCTCCGAGGCACAGGCAATCGGTCTCACGTTCGGCGACCCGACCATCGACCTCGACCGGCTGCGCGCGTGGAAGGACAAGGACGTCGTCGGCAAGATGACCGGTGGCCTCGGCCAACTGGCGAAGGCGCGCAAGGTCCGCTATGTGCAGGGCCGTGGTCGCTTCGGTGACGCCAACACCCTCCGCGTCGCCCGCGACGGCGAGATCACCGAGGTCGAGTTTGACTACGCGATCATCGCCACCGGCTCCCTGCCCACGATCCCGCCGCCGTTGCAGCTCAAGTCGGACCGCGTCTGGGATTCGACTGACGCCCTCAAGCTCGCTAAGATCCCGCAGCGCCTGCTCGTCATCGGCGGCGGATACATCGGCCTCGAGATGGCGACTGTCTACGCCGCGCTCGGCTCCCAGGTAACCGTCATCGAGATGACTGGCTCGCTGCTGCCAGGCGCCGACCCGGACCTCGTGAAGGTCCTCGCCACCTCGATCAAGGCGCGCGTGCACGAAGTCCTGCTGAACACAACCGTCGTCGAACTGCGCGAGACCGCCAAGGGCATCGAAGCGGAGCTATCCAGCGCCGATATCGAAGGCTCCCGCGAGTTCGATCGTGTCCTGATCGCTACTGGCCGTCGCCCGAACTCCGCGAACCTCGGCCTTGAAGACGTCGCCGTGAAGCTGGACCGCCGCGGCTTCGTCGAAGTCGACGCCCAGCGCCGCACCGACGAGCCGACCATCTACGCCATCGGAGACGTAGCCGGCGAGCCGATGCTGGCTCACAAGGCCACCCACGAAGCCCGCGTCGCCGTCGAAGCTATCGCAGGCGAGCCGGTGGCATGGGAGCCCGCCGCAATCCCGGCCGTTGTCTTCACAGACCCGGAGATCGCGTGGTCCGGCCTCACCGAAACCGAAGCGACGACCCGCGGCATCGAGATCGAAGTCACGCGCTTCCCGTGGACCGCCGCCGGCCGCGCGACCACCGTCGGCCGCAACGCCGGCCTCACGAAGCTCATCGTCGAGCCGGGCACGCAGCGCATTCTGGGCGTGGGCATCGCCGGTCGTGGCGCGGGGGAACTGATCGGAGAAGGCACATTGGCGATCGAGATGGGCGCGCGCCTCGACGACCTGCGGCTCACGATCCACGCGCACCCCACTCTTTCCGAGACCGTGATGGAGGCCGCCGAGCTGTTCTTCAACGTCAGCCCGCACTACATCGCACGACGCCGGTAGAACCGACCGTGGCCCTGCCGTTCTCTCCTCCGCTAGAGCCGATGCTGTCGAAGGCCGCACCCTCCTTACCGCATGGCGACGGCTGGCAGTTCGAACCCAAATGGGACGGCTTCCGTGCGCTCGTCTTCCGCGACGGCGACGAGATTACCCTCCAGAGCCGGGACTCGAAGCCGCTGAACCGATACTTTCCCGAACTCCTCGCGCCCCTCGCCGCCGCCGTACCCGAGCGCTGCATTCTCGATGGCGAAGTGGTCATCGTCGGCGAAAGTGGTCTCGATTTCGAGGCGCTGCTCCTCCGCATCCATCCGGCCGCATCGCGTGTGAAGCTTCTCGCCGAGCAGTCGCCGTCGTCGTTCGTGGCATGGGACCTGCTCGCGTTGGGTGACGAGGACATGCGCGAGGTGCCGCTGTCAGTTCGGCGCGAGCGGCTGGAGAAGGCGCTGGCAGGAGCGTCCCCGCCGGTCCACCTCTCACCCGCCACCACCGATCGCGCTCTCGCCGAGGACTGGTTCAGTCGCTTCGAGGGCGCTGGACTGGACGGTGTCATGGCCAAGCGCTTGGACGAGCCGTACCGCCCCGGTGAACGCACGATGATCAAGGTCAAGCACAAGCGCACGGCTGACTGCGTCGTCGCCGGCTTCCGCTGGCACAAGAACGGCCCAGGCACCCTCGTCGGCTCGCTCCTCCTCGGTCTCTACGACGATGACGGCACGCTGCACAACATCGGTGTCACCGCCACCTTCACCAACGTCGTGCGCGCTCAACTGGTCGGAGAACTTGCGCCCCTCCGTGAGAACGCGCTCGAAGGCCACCCCTGGCGTGGCTGGGCCGAGGCCGAGCGAGAGGCGGCCGCGAAGGGACAGCGTCTCCCTGGCACGTCCAGCCGCTGGAACGCCGGCAAAGACCTCAGCTGGGAGCCCCTGCGCCCGGAACGTGTCTGCGAGGTCGCCTACGATCACATGCAGGGCTCTCGCCTACGGCACGCCGCCCAGTTCGTCCGCTGGCGCCCCGACAAGCGCCCCGAAGACTGCCGCTACGACCAGCTAGAGGTCACGCCGCCCTACGAGCTGGAGCGCGTCTTCGGTTCAGGCACGTAACCGCCCCACGGATCGTAGTCCGGATCGGGCTCTTCTTCGGCTGGCCGTTCCGACTCTGGAACGTGACGCAGGTTCAAACGGATGCGCGTCCACGTCGTAGACCGGCCCCGCATCGCGTCCACCAGCACATCGTCCACCGCCAACAGTGCTGCCGCTTCCGGATGACGCTCCTTCCAGCGTTCGAGTCCGGCCAGTGCCTCATCCTTGTGCTCGGCCTTCGAAACCGTAATCAGCGGATGGATCGACTGCCGGCGCGAGGTACCCTTCGTCGGCTTCGTGTTCGCACCTTTCGCGCGTGACGGTGCGACCCGCGGCGGTTCGTCGTCCTGCTTCTTGTAGTGTGGCGGCCACGGCGCGTCGGTTTGCCCCTCCGCCTCCTGTGCTGCCGCCAACTCCAGCAGCTTGTCGAGCGACCCGGACGCATCGTCTATGGCGGCAGACGCATCGCCACGCTCGGCGAACCGGGCCGGTGCGGTGACGAGCGTCCACGCTGCCGGATCGCACCCCGGGACTTCGTCCCACTCCAGCGGCATCGACACGCGAGCGTCCAGCGTTGGCCGCACCGACCACGCCGAGGCGACCGTGCGGTCTTTCGCGTTCTGGTTGTAGTCGAGGAACACGCCGTGGCGCTCCTCTTTCCACCACTTGCTCGTCGCGATCTCTGGCGCGCGCCGCTCCACCTCTCGCGCCAACGCCAGCGCCGCCCTCCGCACCTGGTCGAAGCTCCACCGGCGCTCGATGCGCACGTTCACGTGGATGCCGCGCGACCCCGACGTCTTCGGCCACCCGCGAAGGTCGTTGTCCTCCAGCACCTCGCGCACGACCATCGCCACGCGCCGGATGTCGTCCCACCCCACGCCCGGCCCCGGGTCCAGGTCCACCCGCAGCTCGTCCGGATGATCCAGATCGTCGGCGCGCACCGGGTGCGGGTTCAGGTCGATGCAACCGAGGTTCACGGTCCACAGCAGCTGCGCCGCATCCCGCACCACGACCTCTCGCGCCATCCGGCCCGACGGAAACTTCAATTCCACCGTCTCGATCCAGTCGGGGTGGTTGTCCGGGGCGCGCTTCTGAAAAAACGGTTCCTGGTCCGCGCCGTTCACATAGCGCTGGAGCACCACCGGCCGCGCCGATATCCCCCGCAGCGCTCCGTCCGCCACCGCCACGTAGTAGTTCGCTAGGTCCAGCTTCGTGTAGCCCGCTTCCCGGAAGTACACCTTGTCCGGATTCGTGATCACAACTTCGCGTCCGGCAACCTCGAGGACCGCCTGTTTGGTCTTCGCCATGCGGTCAGTCTCGCCAAATTCGCTCCGGCTGCGCAAGTTGCCCTTCTCCGCTCGTCGCCCCGCTGCTACCATTCGAGCCACCGTGAAGTACCACATCGCGCAGTACAACATCGCCAAGCTCCGCGCTCCCCTCGACTCGCCGACGCTCGCCGACTTCATGGCCGCGCTTGACCCGCTGAACTCGCTCGCAGACGACGCCCCCGGCTTCGTCTGGCGTCACCAGACCGAGGACGGCAACTCCACCGCCATCCGCGTCCGCGACGATCCCGATATCATCATCAACTTCAGCGTCTGGGAATCGATCGAGGAGCTATTCGAGTACGCCTACCACAGCGATCACACGGATATCTTCCGCCGCCGCCGCGAGTTCTTCCTCCAGATGGACATCCCGTTCGCCGTGCTCTGGTGGGTCACGGCCGGTCATGAGCCCAGCGTCGACGAAGCGGAAGATCGGCTGAACTACCTCCAGGCCAACGGTCCCACCCCCCACGCGTTCGTGTTCAAGAACCGCTTCCCACCGCCCGGCGACGATGCCTGAGCACCCGAACGCCGCCGTTGTCCGCGCCATGTTCGAGGCGTTCGAGAGGCGCGACATCGCTGCCGCCACCGCTCCCCTCACAGCCGACGCGGTCTGGCGCTTCCCTGGGCGTCGCGGCGGTCTCGCCGGGGAGCACCGCGGTCACGCTGGCATCATCACGTTCCTCGCGCAGGTGATGACCCTGACCAGCGGAACGTTCCGGCTCGAACTGCACGACATCACCGCCAGCGATGACCATGTCGTTGTCCTCTTCACCGGCTACGGCGAGCGCAACGGGGAGCAACTGGACAACCCGACGTGCCTCCGCATCCGCATGCAGGACGGCCTCGTCGCCGAGATCTGTGAGTTCGTCTGGGACCTCGATCACGTGGAAGATTTCTGGTCGTAGAGTCCGTTATTGTCCGATGAGCCGAATCCAGCGAGGGCCTAAAGACGATATATCAGTCAGAAACACCGCTCGCCGGGCGATTTGCTAACGTTCGTCGCTACGGCTAACGTTGACCCATATCGCGCCGGATAACCCCCAAGGAGACAGTTGCAGGAGACCCCCGCAGAACTCCGAAATGCGGCCGCCCGCCGTCTCATGGCTCGCAATCGCTTCCGCGAAGCCCTGGACGTTCTCAACGAGGCCATTCGCATCGACCCGCGCTTCGCTGAGTCGTACGACAACCGCGCGGCCGTCTTCGAG
>JANLRX010000375.1:0-3195 GCA_031362025.1 Chloroflexota bacterium | reverse complement strand
TGGGGTTGGGTGGCGCGGGCGCGGCGGAGGGCGTTGGGTTCGATCGGCAGCCCGGTGTGGCGGTGGATTTCGCGGGCGAGGAGCTCGGACTGGTTGTAGCCGCGGGTGCGCTTGCGGACGGTGCCCAGCGGGACGGGAACGATGAAGTCGATTGGTGGCGACCATTCCGCGAGGGTTTCGTTCATGAGGACGGCCATGGTGGGAGCGATGGCGGAGACGCCGTGGAACTTGAGGATGCGAACGGCGGCACCGGCCGGGCTGTCGTACACGAAGGTGGATCGCAGGGCCTCGAAGGCGGGGGCTCTCCGCGCCTCCCCGCTGTCAGGCTGAGAGCCTGGTCCCCCGGCAGAGCAGTGATTCGCGGCGTGGCCCAGTTTCCAGCAGCGAGGACAGCGGGGGGCGTTGGCCCGTTTGGTGGAGGAGAGACAGGAATCGCAGATGAAGGCGTCGAATGCTCCGCAGCCGACGCAGCGGGGTGGGAAGACGACGTCGAGGGCGCGGGAAAGGAGGGTGGCGGGACGCAACGCTAGGACTCGCGGGCGGTGATTCGTTCGAGGTTGGAGACGATGGCGTCGCGGACGGGGCCGCGGTCTTCCATCGCGTCGAGCGCGCCGTAGACGGCGGCCTGGCGTCCGCCGGTGACTTCGCCGGAGCGGACCTGCTCAGCGGCGGTGCGGAGGTCTGCGAGGAAGGTGTCGACGACGGTTTCGTGGGCTGGGGTGACCATCAAGTGAAGGCTGGCCGGCTTCTGCTGGCGATCGGGGTGCCAGCCGAGGGGGGCGAGGGCGTCGCCAACTGCGTGGACATCGAGACCGTCGGAAGCGATCGCGAAGATGGAGGCGTCGGGGTGGCCGAGGACGGTGATCCCGTCGATGGCGTTGACGCCGGCCTGGATCGCGCGGGACGTCTCCATGACGATCTTCGCGAGGCGCATGTAGCCGGATTCGCCGAGGTAGTTCATCACGGCCCAGGCGGCAGCGATGGCGCCACCGGGGCGGCTGCCGGTCATCGTGGGGGAGCCGTAGAGGCCGCCGGGCCAGTCGGTGACGGCGAAGAATTGGTAGCGGCGGTAAGCGGGGTCGCGGTACATGATGGTGGAGGCGCCGCGGGCCGCGTAGCCGTACTTGTGGTTGTCGGCAGAGATGGAGGTGACACCGTGGACGCGGAAGTCCCAGGGCGGCACTTCGTAGCCGAGGCGCTCCACGAACGGGAGGAGGAAGCCGCCGAGGCAGGCGTCGACGTGACAGGGGATGCCGCGCTCGGAGGCGACGGCGGCGATCTCAGTGATCGGATCGATGGTGCCGTTGGGGTAGTTCGGGGCGCTGGCAACGACGAGCACGGTGTTCGGGGTCATCGCGGAGCGCACGGAATCGACATCGGCGCGGCCGTCTTCGCGGATGGCGGCTTTGGCGACGCGGAGGCCGAGGTACTGCGCCGACTTATCGAAGGCGGGGTGGGCTGTGACCGGGAGGACGATCTCGGGTTCGGTGATGCCGCGTTCGGCGCGGGCGAAATCGCGGGCGGTCTTGACGGCCATAAGGATGCTCTCGGTGCCGCCGCTGGTCATGTTGCCGACGGCGTCGGGGAGGCCGAGGAGGCCGGCGGTCATGCCGATCGCTTCGGACTCGAACTTCTTCAAGCTCTTGAAGGCGCCGGGGCCGAGGCCGTTCGTGAAGATAGAGGCGGTATAGGCGTCGCGGAGGACTTCGGCGACGTCTTCACCGGCGAAGTAGACGAGGCTCCAGATCTTGCCGCCGCGCCAGTCAGCGTCGCGGGAGAGGGCGGCGGCGATCTCTTCGTGGACCTGCTCTTTGGACTTGCCTTCGGATGGTAGTTGCATGGGCGTCTTCCTTTTGGAGGATAGGAGTCCGGGTACGCATCATCGGCGGCGAGGGGGAAGCTGTCAACGGTGAGGGGATGAATAGTGACTGGTGAAGGGTGAATGGTGAAAGTGGTGTTCTGGGTGGAATGGGAGGTTGTGATGCTTGGCTGGGTGTTCGCGGCGGGTGTTTGCCTCCCCGCCAGGTCCTGGCCGAAGGAGGTTGGGCCCGCGATCAGGGGTTGGGCGGCCAGGATGACATTGGCTCGGCGCGATAAACTGGGATTATGGCGAAAGTGACGGTGCGGCTGTTTGCTCGGCTGGCGGAGATCGCCGGGACGCGGGTGGTTGAGGTGGAGCTTGGGGAGGGGCTGACGGTGAGCGATGTGTTTGCGGTGGTGGCGCGGGAGCACCCGGGGATGGCGGAGATGCGGGTAGCGTTTGCGGTGAACCGGGAGTATGCGGAAGCGGGCCAGGCGTTGCGAGAGGGGGATGAGGTGGCGTTGATCCCGCCGGTGAGTGGGGGCGCGGATGCGTCGTCTCACGGTTCGTTCGAAGGGAGGCAATTCGGGGTGCAAGATCTCTCCGCTCCGCTTCGCTACGGTCGAGATGACAAGGGTGGGGGTGGTTACGGTCGAGGTGATAGGTGTGGGGTGGGTGGCGATGCTGTTTGAGTTGACGGCTGAGGTGCTGAGCGCGGATAAGCTGCTGGCGCACGTGCGCCAGGATGAGGCGGGGGCGGTGGTGTTGTTCTACGGTGTGGTCCGCAACGAGAACATCGGGCGCCAGGTGTTGTACCTGGAGTATGACGCGTACCCGGAGATGGCGGAGCCGGAGATGCGCCGGGTGGCGGAGGAGATCCGCGCGCGGTGGCCGGAGGTGACGGAGATCGCGGTGCAGCACCGGACGGGGCGGCTGGAGATTGGGGAGGCGTCGCTGTTGGTGGCGGTGTCGGCGCCGCACCGGCGGGAGGCGTTCGAGGCGGCGCATGCGTACGTGGACCTGCTGAAGGAGCGGGTGCCGGTGTGGAAGAAGGAAGTGTTCGAGGGTGGGGAGGAGTGGATTGAGGGGAGCGGGAGTAGCAAGTAGCCAGTAAGTCTACGGTGAGGGGCGGGCGCTAAGGGAGTGCCGTCTAACAGGAGTTCGCGGCGGGTGTCTGCCCCACCCCAGATCCTTCGCGAAGACACCTTTGGCCCACGAGCAGATGACTGGGCGCTCAGGATGACAAGTGTCTAGTCTCGGCCGAGGCCTTTGAGGATGTCACCGTGATGTTCTTTGAAGTGGGCGATGGGGCCTTCGAAGTAGCTCTGGACGGTGCGCATCTCTTTCATGAACAGGGCGCCTTTTGACCAGTCGCCGTCGGGGACGGAGTCGAG
>JANLRX010000372.1:0-1981 GCA_031362025.1 Chloroflexota bacterium | reverse complement strand
CCAGCACACGCGCTTTCCCGACCACGAAGGCTCGCAGGACAACGTCGTCGGCATCGTCAACATCAAGGACATCCTGGCCGCCATCGCGGACGGCACGCTTGACGACGCCAGCCCCGTCGACCTCGCGATGCGCTCCCCCCTGTTCATCCCGGAAACGAAGTTCGTCGGCGCTTCCTTCTTCCAGATGCAGCAAGCCGGCCAGCAGATGGCCATCGTCGTGGACGAGTACGGCGGCACCGCCGGCATCGTCACCCTGGAGATGCTCCTCGAAGAGCTCGTCGGCTACGTCAGCGATGAACTGCGCCGCCATGAGGACGAGTTCGAAGAAGTGGACGAGCGCACCTTCAAGGTGGACGGCGGCATGACCGTCCACGACGCCAACGAAGAGCTGGAAATCGACCTGCCCGAAGACGAGGACTACGAGACCGTCGGTGGCTTCGTCCTCGCCCGTCTCGGCCACATCCCCGCTGAAGGCGAGCAGTTCACCCACAACGGCCTGCGTATCGTTGTCACCACCGTCGACGGCAACCGCATCGAAGAAGTGACCATCACCAAGCTGTGAAAGCCCAACGCCTGCGCCTCCGCTACCGGCTCTCCGCGCCCGCCAACGACCTCCGCCCCCGCGACCTCGCTGACGCCTGGGCGGCCTCGGTCAGCGCCGCCGGTCTCGTCATCAGCATGTCCGAAGGCAAGCGCCCGGTCCCGCAGGTCGCCCTCGCCGCAACGCTCCCCCAGGGCGCCACCTCCGACTGCGAGCTGATCGACGTCTTCCTCGCTGAGCCGGTCTCCCCGGTCGAAGTCGTCTGCCGCATCGCCTCCCACCTGCCGCCCGGAGTCGAGGTTCTATCCGCCAGCGAGATGGGCGTTTACGCACCGTCTCTCCAATCGCAACTCCGCTGGGCCGAGTACCAGGTCGACGTTTCCGCCGATCCATCCATCGACGCCAAGTCCGCCGTCGAGCGTCTCCTCTCCGCCAAGACCCTCCCCACGGAGTACGTCCGCGAGAAGAAGACCCGCGCCTACGACCTGCGCCCCCTCATCCTCGACCTCCGCATCGAGGACCGCACCCCACTTCCAGGGGGTCAGGCTCTCAGTCTGACAGGGGGAGGCGAGGGGGACACTGTCCGCCTCCGCATGCGCCTCCGCGCCGAGCAGGACAACACCGGCCGCGCCGACCAGGTACTGCTCGCCCTCGATCTCCCTCCTGCCACTCGCATCCACCGCACGCGGCTCGAAGTCGAGGAGACCCCCGCCGTCCTTCGCGCGTACCGCCGAGGCGGCGAGCGCGTGGTCTACTGACCGGTGCGCCTTTTCCTCGTCCGCCACGGCGAGACCGACGCGAACAAGGACGGCCTCGCCCTCGGCCAGATGGACGTCCCGCTAAACGACGCTGGCCTTCGTCAGGCAGTCACCGTCGGTCGCGCCCTCGCTCCCGAGCGGATCGTCGCCATCTACTCCAGCCCGCTCGGCCGAGCCATGCAAACGGCGGAAGCGATCGCCGCCCACCACACGGTCGGCGTCACCAGCGAGCCCGGCCTGATCGAGATGGACGTCGGCGAGATCGACGGTCTGCCCTTCCCCCAAGTGCGCGAACGCTACGCCGAGTTCCTGAAGGTCTGGATGAGCGAAGAAGGCCCGCAACACGCCATGCCGGGCGGCGAACGCCTCGTCGACGTTGCCGAGCGCGGATGGGCCACCCTCAGTCGTCTCGCCGCCCGCCACCAGGACGAGACCGTCGTCGCCGTCACCCACAACTTCATCCTGCTCTCGCTCCTCGCCCGCGTCATGGGCGTCGACCTCCACAACTTCCGCCGCATCCGCCAGTCCCTCGCCGCCATCACCCTCCTCGACATGCGCCCCGACCGCGCCCGAATCCTCCGTCTCAACGACACATGCCACCTACAGCCATAGGCTGTCATCCTGCGGTCGTACCACACTTGAACGCGGGCACCGGCCCTCCGACCGCAGGATCTGGCGGGGG
>JANLRX010000323.1:0-2264 GCA_031362025.1 Chloroflexota bacterium | reverse complement strand
CCGACAGCGCGGCGGCGCTGTACCAGTCGTCCAACCTCATCCTCAACCGCAACGAGAATGTGATCCCCGCGGTCGCGAAGCTCGAAGGGCCGCAGGCAGCGGCCTTTTTCATGCTCGGCGAGACGCAGGGCACGAGCGCGGGTGGCGCCTCGGAGGCCGGCAAGGCCCTGCGCGTGCCCGGCACCAACCCCTTCTTCCCACTCCCGCACGACTGTCAGGGCAACCGTTTCCTCGAACTACTGAAGACGCACGAATTCGACTGCTACCTGATGAACACAGGCTGGATCGTCAACGACGAGGGCGAAGGCTCGCGCAAAATCGCGGTCGCCGATTCGTCGCACTGCCTGACAGCCATTGCCGAGTGCTCGGGCGACTGGGAAGTCGATCCCGACTTCGGTTACGAGACAACCGCCCGCCTCCCCGGCCTCGAAGGCCAGGACGCGGAGATCCTTCGCCCCCGCACAGCATTCGAGCGTCTCGGACGTCTCGATGAGTACGACGCCTGGGTCAAGAAGCTCCGCAGCGAACGCCGCGCCTTCCTCGAAACCTTCCCGGACCTCAACCCCGAAATCGCCAACGGCCTCTAAGCGGCGACGCCGCTGTCATCCTGAGCCGCACAACACCGGCTCGACTCCCTCGTACCCGAGCGAAGGATCTGGCGGCGGGGAAACCCAGGCAACGGACGCGAACATCTCGCACCGCACTATCCGAACTCCCAACGACCTCGCGCCGTGCAGTAGCTGCGGCGCTTTAGCCCCGCCAGCCACTCCCCATCCTTGAACGCTCTCCCCTTCACCCTTCACCCACGTGACATCCCCCGCCCCTCCCGCTATCGTGTCCTAAGCACTCGATTTTCCCGAACCAAGGAGCGAACCCATGGCCAAGATCCTCTGCGTCCTCTATGACGACCCCGTCGACGGGTATCCCCCGAAGTACGCCCGCGACGATGTGCCGAAGATTACCGGGTACCCAGGCGGGCAGACGACGCCGACGCCGAAGGCGATCGACTTCACGCCGGGCGAACTGCTGGGCTGCGTGTCCGGCGAGCTGGGGCTGCGAAAGTACCTTGAGGGTAACGGGCACACGTACGTCGTGACGTCGGACAAGGACGGACCGGACAGCGTGCTCGAACGTGAACTGGTGGATGCTGAGGTGGTCATCTCGCAGCCGTTCTGGCCGGCGTACATGACGGCGGAGCGGATCGCCAAGGCCAAGAATCTGAAGCTGATCATCACGGCGGGCATCGGGTCAGACCACACGGACTTGCAAGCGGCTTCCGAGAACGGGCTGACGGTGGCGGAGGTCACGTACTCGAACAGCATCAGTGTGAGCGAGCACGTGGTAATGCTGATCCTTTCGCTCGTGCGCAACTACATCCCTTCGTACCAGTGGGTCGTAAACGGCGGCTGGAACATCGCCGACGCCGTCTCCCGCTCGTATGACCTCGAAGGCATGACCGTCGGCACCGTCGCCGCCGGGCGCATCGGGCTCGCCGTCCTCCGACGCCTCAAGCCGTTCGACGTCAAGCTCCACTACACCGACCGCCACCGCCTTCCCGAAGCCACCGAGAAGGAGCTCGGCCTCACCTTCCACCCGGACGCCGAGTCCATGGTCCGCATCTGCGACGTTGTCACGATCAACGCGCCCCTGCACCCGGAGACCGAGCACATGTTCAACGACGCCATGCTCGGTAAGATGAAGCGCGGCGCCTACCTCGTGAACACGGCCCGCGGCAAGATCTGTGACCGGGACGCGATCGTCCGCGCGCTCGAAAGCGGTCAGCTCGCCGGGTACGCCGGCGACGTCTGGTTCCCCCAGCCCCCGCCGAAGGACCACCCCTGGCGCACCATGCCGCACCACGGCATGACGCCGCACACCTCCGGGACGTCGCTCTCCGCCCAGGCCCGCTACGCCGCCGGCACCCGCGAGATCCTCGAGTGCTACTTCGACAACAAGCCCATCCGCGACGAGTACCTGATCGTGGACAAGGGCCAACTGGCCGGGGCGGGCGCACACTCATACAGCGCCGGCAACGCCACCGGTGGCTCAGACGAGGCGGCGAAGTTCAAGCAAGCGTAAGCGTCATCCTGAGCGGCACGACACCCGCTCGACGGCGCAGGCTCTCCGAGCGAAGGAACTGGGGAGGGGCTTCGCCCGAAACGGGCGTGACGCTCGCAGTGCACTGCGCACGGCGGAGCAGCGAAACGCCCGAACCGGGGGAGTGCAGAGGGGGCTGCCGCCCCTTCTGCCGGGGGCTTGTGCGG
>JANLRX010000314.1:0-2475 GCA_031362025.1 Chloroflexota bacterium | reverse complement strand
GCGCCTCGAGTTCGCGCTCCAGCTCCTCGACGTCGGCGAAGGCGCGGTACACGGAGGCGAAGCGCAAGTAGGCCATGTGGTCTAGCGCTCGCAGGCGTTCCATCAACATCTCGACGACCACGTAGGACGGCACCTCGGCCTTGTTAAGCGCCACGACCGCCTTCTCGACGTCGTCAGCCAGCGCTTCGACGGCGCCCGAGGGGATCGGCCGCTTCTCGCAGGCCTTTCGCACGCCGGAGATGATCTTCGCCCGGTCGAACTCCGAGCGGCGACCGTCCTTCTTTATCACCGCGACGCCGCCCAGCTCCACCCGCTCGAACGTCGAGAAGCGCTGCCCGCAGGCCAGGCACTCGCGCCGGCGCCTGATCCCGTCGAGGTCGGGCCGGGAGTCGGTGACCTTGGTGTCGGCTTTGCCGCAGAAAGGGCAGTTCATGCGCGGCAACCAGTGCCGGATAGCCGGTCGGCGGGGTTTACATTGCGGGTCACTTTACAGAACATTTGCATTTGCCAAATAAGCGTTCGCGCCCCCCGTATAACGGAGAGCGCACGGTCAGATTAGTACCACATCTTGGGGTTGTCAAGCATCGGGCACACAAGATTTGGTACGAACTTGTGAACAGCGCAATCCACACGCCTGTAGGTACGATATCCACTTCTGTCTGCAAAAGGTGGGTAACATCGCCTGTAAATTGACCGCCTGCCGCAAGCGCGATATTCTCGCGGCGATTCACACTCTCACTAGAGGTAAGGGGGCAGTCATGCTCAGAGTTGGGGCGGTTCTCACTGCAATCGTCGCCCTCGCCGTGTTGGCGGGGGGATACCTGATGTTCGGAAACGAGGCGTCGGCGGGCGCGGACTTCACCGTCACCCTGCAGAACGACAGCGCGGACGGCGTCTGCGACAACGACTGCTCGTTGCGGGAGGCGATCCAGAACGCCAACACGGACCCGGGGCCGGACGTCATCGCTGTGCCATCGGGGACGTACGTGTTGACGATCGCCGGAAACGACGACGTAGCGGCCATGGGCGATCTGGACATCACCGGCGACACCACGATCCAGGGCCAGGGTCTTGTCGTGATCGACGGCAACGGCATCGACCGCGTCCTCGAGGTGCGGGCGCCTGCCACGCTCGTCACCATTACAGGCGTAACCGTGCGCAACGGCGAGATCGACACTGTGGAAGGTGCCGGCCTGATGATCAGCACCGCCGCCTCCGTACAGCTCCAGAACTGCGTGTTCACAGACAACGTTACAACCGACAGAGGTGGCGCCATCTATAACGGGTTCGGCGGCAGCCTTTCGGTCAACAACTGCACGCTCGACGACAACAAAGCTGTCGGAAACGGACCCCAGCAGGGCGGCAACATCTATACCACCAATGCCTCCGTGACCACGCTGGTCAACTGCACGATCTCTAACGGCGAGGCCAACTTCGGCGCTGGTCTATTCATCGAGCCAGGCGGCATCGTCACTGCGACTGCCTGCACCTTCATCGAGAACAACGCCTTCACCCACGGCGGTGCGGTCTACAACTCGGGGCAGCTGTTCTGGACCAACGTGACGACCAACGAGAACCACGCTGGGCAGCTCGGTGGTGCCGTCTACACGGATGGCGTTTCTGCCGCGACCGACATCAATAACTCGACGCTGGCCTTTGACACCGGCAACGTCACGGAACTGTACTTGGCTGCAGATGGTGCGGTGAACGTCCATTCCACGATCCTCCGTAAGACGACCGATCCGAACTGCGGCGGCGACCCGATCGCCAGCGACGGCTTTAACGTGGACTTCGACGGCACCTGCAACCTCACCGGCCCCGGCGACATCGTGGGTGACCCGCAACTCCTTCCGCTCGCCAACAACGGCGGCCTGACGCAGACGTACCTGCTCGGCGTGGGGAGCCTCGCTCTCAACACTGGATCACCGGCCTGCCCGCCGCCATCCTCGGACCAGCGCGGCATTTCTCGCCCGCAGAGCGTCCGCTGCGACATCGGCGCGGTGGAGATGACCGGCGCCGCTCCGGCGACGACACCGCCCAACGTGACCAACTCGCCCAACGTGACCAACACCCCTGCGCCCACGAACACGCCGTTCGGGCGAGACATGCTCTTCGGCAACAATGACTGCGACTTCGACATCGACACCGACGACGTGCTGAACCTGCTCCTCTTCCTCACGGACTTCGAGCCGGACCAGAACGAGCCGTGCCCGGAGATCGGCGACGAGGTCACGGTCATCGAGTAGCCCGGAAACAGGCGAACCTGCGTAGGGGCGACCAACCGGTCGCCCCTACAATGTTTTCTGGGATGCGCATCGCCATCGATACGAACTGCCTGATCGCCGCGCTCACACGCCCCTCAGGCCGCAGTGCCACCGTGATGGACGCTTGGCTTGACGGCCACATTGAAACCGTCGCCTCCGAAGCCACCGTGCGAGAGGCGGAACTCGTGCTCGGCGGGGGCTGGCTCGCGCG
>JANLRX010000028.1:0-6561 GCA_031362025.1 Chloroflexota bacterium | reverse complement strand
GAGGGCAAGCAGGTCATCGCGGTTGCGGGCGCTCACGGGAAGACCACGACCAGTTCGTTGATCGCACACATGCTGACCCGTGCCGGCCTGAACCCGACGTTCATGGTCGGCGGCATAATTCGCGGCTACAACACAAACGCCATGCCGGGCGACGGACCTCATTTCGTCGTCGAGGCGGACGAGTACGACCGCGCGTTCCTGAATTACCACCCGTACATCGCGGTCGTGACGAACATCGAGGCGGACCACGTGGACATCTATCCGTCTCTCGAGGACCTGCAGGGCGCGTTCGCGCAGTTCCTCGCTCAAGTTGACAACCAGGGTTATATCCTCGCTTGCACGGATTCCCCCCCTGTGCAGGCAATCCTTCCCCCGACTGTAGGAGACGACATGACTTACCCCGTCCATGTCGTCTCCTACAGTCTCCACAAAGAAGCGGACTGGACAGCGGAAAATATAGTGTCAAAGGGTGTAGACGGATTATCGTTTGTGGTAAAATTCCGAAAACAGCATTGGGGGGACGTAACTACGAACTTGCCGGGCGCGCACAACGTCGCCAATTCTCTCGCCGCCATTGCGGTTGGTGAGACTCTCGGCATCTCCCGGGCCGACATCACGGCAGCGCTGGCCGAGTTCCAGGGCGCCGAACGACGCTTCCAGATGACCGGCGAAGCGGCCGGCGTGATCATCGTCGACAGCTACGCCCACCACCCCACCGAGATCCGCGCCGACCTGGCCGCCGCTCGAATGCGGTTCCCTGACCGGCGGATCGTCGCGCTCTTCCAGCCCCACACCTACACCCGCACCGCCTATCTGCTGGACGACTTCCGCACCTGCTTCGGCGATGCCGACGCGCTGTACGTCGCGGACACGTACGCCGCGCGCGAGGAGCCGGACGCTGGCATGAACGCCGAGCAGCTCGCCGACGAAGTTTCGGGCGCGATCTACGCCGGGAGCGTCGATGACGCTGCGCCCGTCGTGGCCCGCGACCTGCGCGAAGGCGACGTGTTCCTGACCGTCGGAGCCGGTGATGTCGACCGAGCGGGACCGGAAGTGCTGCGGATACTGCAGGAGAGATGAACGAAGAACTGACCGCCGAACTGCGCAAGGTTGCGCCTGTGAAAGAGAACGAGCCTCTGGCCCGGCATGTCACTTTCGGCGTTGGCGGGCCAGCGGACATCTACACCGCGGTCAAGACTGAAGAGCAGCTGCGTAGCGTCTTCGCGATCGGAAAGCGGCACGGCGTCGAAGTGTTTATCTTCGGCTCCGGGTCCAACATCCTGATCGGCGACGGCGGCATCCGTGGGCTGACTATCGAGAACCAGTACGACGCTGTCGAGGGCCCGGCCCAGAATGGCAGCGGCTTCAAGCTGCGTGTCGGCTCGGGGATGAGCTTCGCGGCGCTGGCCCGACGCGTGTCCGGCGCCGGCTACGAGGGCATCGAGTGGGCAGCGGGCATCCCGGGATCGCTCGGTGGTGCAGTCATCACGAACGCCGGTGCCTACGGCCACTCGCTGAGCGATGTGCTGGTGGCCGCGCGGATGAGCAACGCCAGCGGCGAAGTGCAGCAGCTGTCTCCGGACGAGTTGGATCTGAGCTACCGCAACAGCGCCTTTACGCAGGGTAAGCTGAAGGACCTGGTGGTGCTCAGCGTGGATCTGCGCGTGCAGCAGGGCGACGCGAAGGCTCTCAAGGAACGCGTGAAGGAGCTGGACAAGCAGCGGAAAGAGGCGCAACCGCCCGGCCGCAACTGTGGCTCAGTCTTCAAGAACCCGCCGGAGAAGTCGGCGTGGCAGTACGTCGACGCCGTTGGCCTGCGCGGCCACCGCATCGGCAACGCCCAGGTCTCGGAGGTGCACTCCAATTTCATCCAGAATCTCGGCGGCGCGACGGCGGCCGACGTGATGGCGCTGATCCGCCTCGCGCAAGAGCGCGTCCGGGAGCAGTTCAACGTCGAGCTGCAACCCGAAGTGATGATCGTGGGTGAGTTCTCGTGAACGCGCGACGGAAGCGGCTGAAAGTGGGCGTGCTGTTCGGTGGGCAGTCCGCGGAGCACGAAGTGTCCGTGGTCTCGGCGCAGGGCGTGATGGCTGCGATCGACCCGCAGCGCTACCAGTCGCTCCCGATCGGCGTCACCCGTCAGGGCACGTGGCTAACGCCCGCCCAGACGGAACAGGCGCTGGACCGCATCCGCTCGGAGCGCATCAAGAGCCTCGATGAGCCGCTCGGTGATGGCATCCTCTATCGCACGGCGGCGCTCTCCGCGCTGCGGCGGGTGGACATCGTCTTCCCGCTGATCCACGGCACAAACGGCGAGGACGGCACGCTACAGGGGCTCCTGGAGCTGGTAGGCGTGCCGTATGTTGGCGCAGGCGTGGCGGCGAGCGCGCTCGGGATGGACAAAGCGCTACAGAAGACGTTCTTCCGCCACCACGACTTCCCGGTGGTGAACGATGTCGAGGTCCGCGCGTCCCAGTGGCGCGACGACCCGCAAGGCATCATCCGCGCGGCGGAGGCTACGATCGGCTATCCGTCGTTCGTCAAGCCAGCAAACGCTGGTTCAAGTATCGGCATCTCGAAGGCGCGCTCGCGCGAAGACCTGGACGCCGCGATTGCCGAAGCGTTCCGCTACGACCGCAAGGTGCTGGTCGAGCAGGCGATTGATGGGCGCGAGGTCGAAGTCGCAGTGCTCGGGAACGACAAGCCCGAAGCCTCGCCTGTTGGCGAGATCACATACGACGCCGAGTTCTACGACTACCACGCGAAGTACGAAGACCCGCGCACGGTGCTCCACATCCCGGCCGACATCCCGGAGAGCACTGCCGAACGCCTCCGCGAGACGGCGATCGAAGCGTACAAGTCGATCGACTGCGCGGGGCTGGCGCGGGTGGACTTCTTCCTGACGCCGAGCGGGCAGTTTTTCCTCAACGAAGTGAACACGATCCCCGGCTTCACCCCGATGAGCATGTACCCCAAGCTCTGGGAGTACGCCGGGCTCTCTTACCGCGACCTGATCGGTCGGCTGCTCGAGCTGGGCCTCGAACGGCACTCGGAGAAGCCCCGTGGTTAAGCGAAGCGGACCGGTGTTCTCCAGCAATCCGCAGTGGAAGCGTCCCCTGCGCGGCGAGGTGGTGGTCGACGAAGAGACGAAGCGCAAGATCGCGCGCCGGCGGCTACAGCGCCTGGCGGTCATCTGCGGGATGATCTGCTTCGCCGGGGCGATGGTCGGGGTGTACTTCTCGCCGGCGCTGCGCGTGAACAACGTCAGCGTATCCGGCACGACGGCGCTCAACCCGGCCGAAGTCGAAAGCATCGCCGGGATCGAAGGCCAGAGCATGTTGACGGTGGACTTCGCTGAGGCGCAGCGACACATCGAAGCGCTGCCGAATGTGGCGTCCGTCTCGTTCGAGCGCCACTTCCCCCAGACGATCGAGATCAAGATCACCGAACGCGCTCCTTGGGGCGTCTGGTTGGTGAAGGGCACACCTTACGTCATCGATGTTGAAGGTGTCGTGCTGTCCGGGCCGGTGAAGGAAGGCGCGCTCACGATCAGCGCGATTTCCGAAGTCGATCCGCTGGTACCCGGTGACCGCGTGGACCGCGACGCCATCCAGCTCACGCAGGAGCTGCTGAACCAGGTGCCGGGCCGACTGGCGCTGGGCATCGCCGCGGTCGAATGGTCGAACGCGAGCGGACTGACGATAACTACCGACGCTGGCTACAAGGTGGTGGTCGGCGATAGCGAGAACGTTGAGTACAAGCTGGCCGTTTGGAGCCAGATCGAGGCGGAGCTAGGCCGCGAAGCGATGGACGGGCACGTGCTCGACTTGCGCTTCAGCGACCGCCCGTCGCTGCAATGAGGATGGAGGTGATGCGCCCGTGAACCAGCAAACCCTGGCCGCGATAGACGTGGGCAGCAGCAAGATCTGCACGCTTGTCGCCGAGGCAACACCGGACAACGACCTTCGCATCCTGGGCGTGGGGATCACGCCGGCAGCAGGCGTCAAGAAGGGGATGGTGGACAACATTCAGGAGGCCACCGAGGCGATCGCAACGTCCGTGGAGCGCGCCGAGAAGTCCAGTGGCGCCCGGATCCTCTCGGCGCACGTCAGCATCGGCGGCAACCACACGCAGTCGATGAACAACCGCGGTATCGCGACGATTCCCGGCGGGACGCGCGCGATCACGGACGCGGACATCGACCGGGCCCTGGAAGGCGCCCGCAACCTGAACCTGCCGACGAACCGGGAGGTGCTGCACAGCATCGCGCGCTTCTTCGTGGTGGACGGCCAGGAGCAGGTCACCGACCCCGTCGGCATGTACGGGCAGCGGCTGGACCTGGACTGCCATATCGTCACCGGCTCTGTGACGGCGATCCAGAACCTGACGCAGTGCGTCGAAGGCGCGGGCGTGCAGGTGGAAACGATCGTCTTCGCGCCGCTGGCCGGGGCGGAGGCAGTGCTTGAGAACGAAGAGAAGGAGCAGGGCGTCATCCTCGCGGACATCGGCGGCGGCACGACCGACATCGCTGTGTTCGTGGAGGGCAGCATCTTCCACACCACCGTCCTGCCGGTCGGCGGTTACCACCTGACGCACGACCTCGTGGCGGGTCTTCGCGCTCCGTACTCGGCAGCTGAGGCGATGAAGGTGAGCTACGGCTCCTGCATGCCGAGCCGGGTGGACGCCGAGGAGATCGTGGAGATCGATGCGTTCGGCGGCCAGCGCACGAAGGAAGTGCCGCGACGCCGGATGGCCGAGATCCTGCAGGCCCGGGTCGAAGAGATCCTCGAGATGATCTACATCGACGTGAAGCGGGCGGGCTTTGACGACATGGTCGCGGCCGGGCTCGTGCTGACGGGCGGGACGGCGGCACTGCCGGGCATCGTCGAGCTGTCGGAGCTGGTGTTGCGGCTGCCCGTACGGACCGGCATCCCGAGGCGCATCCACGGACTCGCGGACTCCATCAACAGCCCGGCTTACGCCACCAGCGTGGGCTTGCTGCACTGGGCGATCGCGGAGAACGGGCACAGCAACGGGTTCGGCAGAAAGATGGACATCAAGCTGCCCGGCATCGAGTTGGGCGGCGTTTTCGCGGCGGCCGGAAAGTGGCTGAAGACCCTCATCCCGAAGTAATGAACGACAACGACGGAGACCAGCTGGAGATGTTTCCAGAGATCAGACCGCAAACGACGACTAGGAGCGAGACGCAGGCCTCGTTCAAGGGGAAGGAGAAGGACATGACGAATCGAAACCTCGATGGGCTTCCGCCGATCAAGGTTGTAGGGGTTGGCGGGGGCGGCTGCAACGCCGTGAACCGCATGATCGAGGCGAAGATCAGTGGCGTCGAGTTCGTGGGGGTTAACACGGACGAGCAGGCCCTCTTCTACAGCCTTGCCGAGATGCAGATCAAGATCGGCGACCGGGTCACCAAGGGCCTTGGCGCGGGCAGCGACCCGGAGAAGGGCAAAGCCGCCGCCGAAGAGTCCCGCGAGGAGATCAAGGACCTGATCAAGGGCGCGGAGATGGTGTTCATCACGGCCGGTATGGGCGGCGGGACGGGCACTGGCGCCGCCCCGATCATCGCCGGCATCGCGAAGGACCTCGGCGCGCTGACGGTGGCCGTGGTCACGCGGCCGTTCTCCTTCGAAGGCTCGAAGCGGCGCGAACAAGCCGAGCGCGGCATTCAAGCGCTGCAGCAAGAAGTCGACACGCTGATCGTCATCCCGAACGACCGTCTGCTGGCGATCTGCGACCAGAAGGTGAGCGTGAAGGAGTCGTTCAAGATTGCCGACGACGTGCTGCGCCAGGGGATCCAGGGCATCTCCGAGATCATCACTACCCCCGGCGATATCAACCTGGACTTCGCGGACGTTCGGCGCATCATGGCCGACGCGGGCCCGGCACTGATGGCGATCGGCCGGTCCAGCGGTGAGAACCGTGCCGTCGAGGCCGCGCAAGCCGCGATCGCCAGCCCGCTGCTCGACGTCAACATCCACGGTGCAACGGGCATCCTCTTCAACGTCGCGTCAGGCGGCGAGATGGCGCTGCACGAGCTGAACATGGCCGCGCAGGTGATCGCCGAGGTGGTGGACCCGGGCGCCGAGATCATCTTCGGCACGAGCACGGACACCAGCCTGGGCGACGACGTGAAGATCACCCTTATCGCAGTCGGCTTCAGCGGGGTCGCGCAGCCGCACCTGGACAATCGCTACGAGGACGAGGAATATCGGAGGCTCCGTCAGGACGCAGCAGAGCACCGGGAGGACACCGACCTCCCTACCTTTCTCCGCCGACCGATATCGATGCGATAACTGATGGTGCTTTAACTAGACAATTTCCGTCCGGGTGAAAGTTGGGCCTTCCGCCCGGACACATATAGACCGTCCGCCGCGATGGTGGACACCGACGGCGCAGGGCCGTTTGCATCCCCCCGCAGACGTCCCCGCGCCGTCCCCTTTTAAGCAGAAGCCCGGCGCAACGCCGGGCTTCTGGATTTGTGCTGCCCTACTTATCTACTCGACTGTAGCCGTCACTTCTTCCAGGACGGCGCCAGCATCCAGC
>JANLRX010000272.1:0-3841 GCA_031362025.1 Chloroflexota bacterium | reverse complement strand
GCACGTCGAAGGCGGTGGCTCTCCGGCGGCGGTGAACAACACGATCCGGGGCAACTCCATCCACGACAACACGGGTCCCGGGATCGACCTGGTCACCGGCGGAAATAACAATCTGGCGGCGCCCATCTTCACCGGCACCACGGTCTCAGGCACTGCTTGCGCGAATTGCACGATCGATGTCTACTCCGACGGCGCGGATGAAGGGCTCGTCTTCCACGGGTCGACTACAGCGAGCGGTGGAGGGAACTGGAGTTATTCGGGCGCCGTGACGGGGCCTAACATCACTGCTACTGCGACAGATGCGACCGGGAACACATCCGAGTTCTCCTCACCACTGGCCTGTGCGAGCGGCCTGTGCAACCCTACGTCGTCCCCATCCCCGTCGCCGTCGCCTTCGCCCACGCCCACCACCACCGGACAGACCCCAGTAACCACGCCGTCCGCGACGCCTATCGGGCAGACGCCGTCCGCAACCCCCACGGGGACCACGCCCGCCAGCAGCGCCACTGTAACCCCCGCGGGCAGCGTGACACCCACCGTTACTGCCACCGCAGGGCCCTCCGATGCCCCGGTGCTGCTCCAGGGCGACATCGATTGCGACGGCAACATTGACGACGATGACTACATGACGCTTCTCCTGTTCCTCGCCGGCTTCACGGACGCTCTCCAGCCCGGCTGCGAATTCGAGATTGGTGAAGAAATGACCCCGCAAGATTTCTGGGGCGACGCCGACTGCGACTCCGAGATTACCGTGCTGGACGTCCTTGCGATTCTCCGCGAATCCGGGGGTGTGCCGCTGCCCGTGGCTACAGGCTGCGCCGTTATCGGCCAACCTCTCGGGGCGTAGAGAACGTCACACAATGCCGGTCGCTGAATGTGGCGCCGCGCCGTTGGCGCTCCCACGCCCTCGCCCCAAAATTGAGCGCAGCCTCAGCCCGTCTTCGCGCTGAGCGCACTTTACCGAGGGGCCCAACATGATCTCGATCCTGCTGCGGATGGCGGAGAGTGGAGGTTATCTCCAAGAGGTAAATGGCAGTGGGCGTTGACGTTTCGGTGGGGTGAGCGCAGTATTGCCCCAACAGAGGGGTAACGATGCGTAAGCTCATACTGGCCGCCATCTGCCTGGCCGCCGCCGCCTTCACCGCGGGGGAGCAGTCGCGCGTATCGGGGCAGGCCCAGTACTTCTCCCCCTGCTTCCAGACCGAATTGGCGAACGACACGCCCGGCGCAGCCTCCGACATCACTACCACCATCGGCAACGGCATCGGGAGCGACTGCGTCCCTACAACCGGCGATGAGAGCCCGTCGTACAACTTCCTGGACTTGGTGCACTTCACGCCGCCGCAGTGGTTCGTCGCCGAGGATGACGACATCGCAAACGGCGCGGTCGTCGGTCACGTTTCGGCGGTGGCCACGTTTGGCCTGCTGAACAACCCTTGCCGATATCAGCTGCAACTCGAAACCGACCTTCTCGACGCGAGCACCAACACCTCGAACACGATCGACCCCTTACCGCCCGGCACCGCGAACCGCCTCAGTCCGCTGGCAGCCGACGCTAACACCAACGGCGTTCCCGACGGCGCCGACCGCTGGCCGTCGTTCCTCACGGTGATGGCGGATGAGAACGGCTGGGAGCTGGACAACCTCGTCTCGCGCAGCACTGGCATCGGGAAGATCGTGCAGGCAAGCAACCTGACCTACACCTGGAACATGCTCGTCTTCGCGCCCGGCAGCACGCTCAAGTTGCCAACCGGGAGCGTAGTGCGTGTGGATCCGGCACTCGGTTACATGACGGTGCTCGTCGTGAACGATCCGACGCAGCCGACGTCGAGCAGGGACTTCATTAACGATGTCTGTTCGCCGTTCGTGATGGACTGGACGCTGAACGGCACGGCAGGCGGCGATCCGTACCGCAGGAACCCGCTCGTCGCCTTGGACAGCGCCTCCATCTTCACGCTGCTTGCCCGCTCACAGCGCGACGCCGACGGCGACGGCTTCGAGAACGTGCTCGATACGTGCCCCTACGCGCAGAACGTGGGGAACTGGCGGACGAACCCGGATCCAGGCGACATGGATCACGACGGGATCGACGAGGTTTGCGACGTCGATCGCAGCACGGGCCAAGGTACGTCTGGTGCAGGCCTTGCGAACAGCGACGAGGATCGCGACCTGTGGATGAACAGCAACGATAACTGCCCGCACATCGCCAACGAAGACCAGGACGATGGCGATCGGGACGGCATAGGCGATGCGTGCGACCAAAATCCCCAGAATGCAGATGCAGAAGGGGTGCCGGAAGCGATCTGCCTCAAGTCCTACGCGACGAGTGGCCAGGCCTCATCCCTTCCCCTCGGCGACATCATCGACCCCGATTACGTTGATCCGTGCGCTCCGATCTGCCTTCTCCCAGGCTGCGCCAACCCGCCCACCCCAACACACGGCGACTTGACGCCGTCCCTCACGCCCACGAAGGCCCAACCGTCCGACCCGACGAACACCGGCGGCCCTCCGTCCGGCGGGGGTGACGTAGCGTGGCTCGCGGCCGCGTTCGGGGCCGTCGTGGCGACGGTGGGGGCGTGGGCCGTGGTTCGCGCGCGGCGGGTGTGCTAGCGGCCGGACGTCGGCTCGGACAGCGCTACGACCGCCATCGCCGCCATCCCCTCGCCGCGGCCCAGTGCACCGAGGCCGTCGGAGGTCGTCGCTTTCACGCTGACGCGGGACAGATCGACCTCCAGCGAGGTGGCGATGTGGGAGCGCATCGTGGCGATGTGTGGAGCCAGCTTCGGGCGCTCCGCGATCACGGTCGAGTCAACGTAGTCGATCGTCAGCCCCATCGCCTTCACAAGCCGCACGGAGTGCACGAGTAGCGTCACGCTGCTCGCGTTCGTCCACTGCACGTCACTCTCGGGGAAGTGCCCGCCGATGTCCCCCAGCCCCGCTGCCCCGAGCAGTGCGTCGATGATCGCGTGCAGCAGCACGTCGGCGTCGGAGTGGCCGGCGAGCCCCGCTTCCCCCTCAAACGTTACGCCGCCGAGGACGAGCGCGCGCGCCGGGTCGATGGCGTGCACGTCGTAGCCGATGCCGACACGGGTCATGGGCGGCCCCTTCCGCTCTGCTTGTCATTCCGAGCGAAGCGTAGCGCAGTCGAGGAATCTGACGACGCGGTGGGTACCCATGTATCGAAGCAAAGGGGACGGCGGAGCGAAAGATCTCTCCGCTCCGCTTCGCTTCGGTCGAGATGACAGGTGGCATCGCTCCGGTCGAGATGACAGGTGGCATCGCTTCGGTCGAGATGACAGGTGTTGTTGGTCATTCCAGGTACGCCTCTGCGGTTGTCAGGTCGTCCGGGGTGGTGATCTTGATGTTGTGGCGGCGTCCCTCGAAGGTGGCGACGGGGAGGCCGAGCTGTTCGAGCATCGCGGCGTCGTCGGTGACGTCGGTGGTCACTTCCTGGTGGGCGCGGAGGAGCAGGTCGTAGCGGAACACCTGCGGCGTCTGGGCGGCCCACAGCCGCGAGCGGTCCAGCGTGCGGACGACGCAGCCGTCGGGGGCGATCTCCTTGATCGTGTCGATGAGCGGGACGATGGGGACGGCGGCGCCGGTGGCCTGGGCCGCTTCGAGGCCGCGGGTGATCATGCCGGGCCGGACGAGCGGGCGGCCGCCGTCGTGCACAGCCACCCAGTCGACGGGGCCGAGCGTCTGTAGCCCGCAGTAGACGGAGTCCTGGCGTCGCGGCCCGCCAGTGCAGAACTCGCCGGTCTTCGTGAACCCGTGCTCGTCGAGGGAGGCGCGGCCCCGGTCGAGGTTCTCGTCCGAGAGCACGACGACGATCTTGTCGATG
>JANLRX010000242.1:0-2453 GCA_031362025.1 Chloroflexota bacterium | reverse complement strand
GGGCGCAGCATGCTGCGCCCCTACGGGTGCGGCGGTTAGGAACCGGGTGGCGTGGTGCCGGGCGGGGGGCGGGAACCGGGGCGGCGGCGGCGGGTGCGTTCGACAGCGCGGAGGCGGAGGAGGGAGCGCTGGAGGGCGGCGGCGGCTTCGATGAGGGTTTCGGTGCTTTCCTTCTCCTGGAGCGCGCGTTCGGCTCGTTGGCGGGCTTCTTCGGCGCGGAGGGCGTCGATGTCGTCAGCGCGCTCGGCGAAGTCGGCGAGGACGCTGACGCGGTCGTCGCGGATCTCGAAGAAGCCACCGGCGACGGCGATGTCGATCTCCTCGCCGCCCTTGACGATGCGCATGACGCCGGGGTTGATCATCGTGAGCATGGCAGCGTGCTCGGGCAGGACCGTGAACTCGCCCTCGACGCCCGGCGCCGTGACCTGGTCGACCCCGTCCTCGGCGTAGACTTCGCGTTCGGCGGTGACGATCGAAACAGTGAGTGGCATGTTAGGCTCCCCTCGCCTCTCCGCCCCGGGGGAGTAGCAAGGAGCAAGGAGCAAGTAGCAAGAAGGGACGGGCCGCGGGGAGTAGCAAGGAGCGAGGAGCAGGTAGCAAGTAGCTACGGCCAGTCTGGCTACTGGTTACTGGGTACTGGGTACTCAAGCGGCTGCCTCCGCTGTGGTTTCGGCCTGCATTTTTTCGGCGGCTTCGGCGGCCTCTTCGATGGTGCCGACCATGTAGAAGGCCTGCTCGGGGAGGTGGTCCCACTTGCCGTCCAGGATTTCGAGGAAGCCGCGGACGTTGTCCTTGAGGGTGACGTAGCGACCGGGGCGGCCGGTGTAGACCTCGGCGACGAACATCGGCTGGGTGAGGAAGCGCTGCACCTTGCGGGCGCGAGACACGGCGAGCTTGTCGTCGTCGGAAAGCTCTTCGACGCCGAGGATGGCGATGATGTCCTGGAGGTCCTTGTAGCGCTGGAGGACGGCCTGTACGCCACGCGCGGCGCGGTAGTGGTCGTCACCGACGATGCGGGGGTCGAGGATGCGGGAGAACGAGGACAGCGGGTCGACGGCGGGGTACAGCGCCTGCTCGACGAGCGCGCGGTCCAGCGAGATGACGGCGTCGAGGTGGCCGAAGGTGGTGACGATGCCGGGGTCGGTGTAGTCGTCGGCGGGCACGTAGATCGCCTGGAAGGAGGTGATCGAGCCGCGCTTGGTGGAGGTGATGCGCTCTTCTAGCAGACCCATGTCCGTGGCCAGCGTGGGCTGGTAACCGACGGCGGAGGGCATGCGGCCGAGGAGCGCGGAGACTTCCATGTTCGCGAGGATGTACCGGTACACGTTGTCGATGAAGATGAGCACGTCCTGGCCCATCATGTCGCGGAAGTACTCGGCCATCGTGACGCCGGTGAGGGCGATCCGGGCGCGGACGCCGGGGGGCTCGTTCATCTGGCCGAAGACGAGCGCCGTCTTGTCGATAACGCCGGACTCCTTCATCTCGTTCCACATGTCGTTGCCTTCACGGGAACGCTCGCCGACGCCGGCGAAGACGGAGTAACCACCGTGCTCGGACGCGATGTTGCGGATCAGCTCCTGGATGATGACGGTCTTGCCGGTGCCGGCACCGCCGTACGCGCCGACCTTGCCACCACGGGTGAAGGGCGCGATCAGGTCGAGGACCTTGACGCCGGTCTCGAGGATGGACGGCGAGGTCTCGCGCTCTTCCATGGTCGGGGCAGTGCGGTGGATCGGCCAGTGGTCGTCGGAGGTAACGGGGCCCAGCTCATCGATCGGCTGACCCAGCACGTTGAACAGGCGCCCGAGGGTCGCTTCTCCCACTGGCACCTGGATCGGCTGGCCGGTGTCCACGGCGCCGGCTCCGCGCCAGAGGCCGTCGGTGGTCTCCATGGCGAGCGCGCGCACCCAGTTGTTACCGAGGTGCTGCTGCACTTCGGCGATCAGGCTGCCCTTCTCGCCCATGTCGATCTCGACGGCGTTGTAGATGGCCGGCAGCGCGTCGGCTGGAAACTCCAGGTCGACGACCGTGCCGATGACTTGTACGACTTGTCCTTTGGATCCCTTAGGCATGCTGTTCCTCCGCGTCTGGGAACTTGGAACCTGGAACTAGGATTTCGGTTCCTTCCCCACCATTCGTTTGATACTCGGGTACTTCTTCTCTCAGGCCTCGCTGCCACGCTCCCTTTTCTCGTTGCTTGGCACGAAGTGAGCGAAGCAATCCGAAGAGCAAATTACCAGTTACGTGACGCAGTTCTTCCGCCATCACCAAGCGCTCGTTTGACAACACCTTATTGCGGCGGATGAAGTGAAGGCCATTTTCGACTTCGTTCAACGACGCGCCAGCAAGTTCCAGAAACCTGGCATAGTCGTTTAATGAACTGCGACCATATCCTTCGGCAATGTTGGAGGTAACGGAAAATGCAGCGCGCACTAGTTGAAGTGACAACCACC
>JANLRX010000174.1:0-3492 GCA_031362025.1 Chloroflexota bacterium | reverse complement strand
CCGCCGCTGGAGCCGCCGAGGCAGCCGCGGAGACCGTTGGTGCGATAGCGGGAGTCGATGAGGGGGACGAGTTCCTTCACGATGTAGTCCTGGTAGCGGCCGGTGGCGCTGGAGTTGACGTATTGGCTGCCGCCGAGCCTGGTGAGGCAGTCGGGGAAGACGAAGATGACGCCGGGCATCCCGGCCTCTGTGAGGTCATCGAGGTCGGAGTCGAACCCGGGGTTGCCGAAGCGGCGGCCGAGGTACATGATGCCGCCGCCGGTGAAGCCCATGAGGCCGAAGACGACGGGGTAGGTCTTGTCCGAGTCTTCGTAGCCGGGGGGCAGCCAGACGGGGAAGCGGCGGATGTGGGGGTCGCCGAGGGCGTTGCCCTTGAGGATTTCGCTCTCGTAGGTGATGTAGGTGATGTTGGAGGAGATGGGACGGAGCATCATGGATATCAGGGTACAGGGTGAAGGGTGAAGGGTGGTGAGCCGTTGTCGGGACGATCATGCACGGTGCGACGCCAGGTCTCTCCATCCGCTTCGCTTCAGTCGAGATGACAAGATGGGCCGCTGTATCGAGATGACGAAACGAGAGCAGGTTATACTGTCACTCGTGCTTGTATTGCCACAGATCGTTGACATGCCCTGGGTGAAGCCGCGCATTGCGGTGCTGGAGATTACGGGCCAGATCGGGGCGCAGGTGCGGGCGCAGGAGATGGTCCGCACGATAAAGGCGCTGCGCGAGGACAAGCGGGTTTTGGCGGTGGTGGTGGACGTGGATTCGCCGGGCGGATCGGCTTCGGTTTCGGACGCGATTTACCGGGCACTCAGGCGGCTCTCGGTAAGAAGCCGACGATTGCGTTCGTGGGAAACGCGGGGCTGTCGGGCGGGTACTTGATCGCCTGTGGGGCGCAAAGGATCGTGGCGCTGCCGACGGCGCTGGTGGGCTCGATTGGTGTGATCTTTATGCGGCCGGTGGTGCAGGAACTGATGGAGAAGCTGGGCGTGAAGATGGTGATCCACCACGAGGGCCGGCTGAAGGCGATGTTCCAGCCGTGGCGGGAGCCGACGCCTGAGGAGGACCAGCGGGTGCAGGCTCTGACGGATGAATACTACGCGTGGTTTGTGGATGCGGTGGCGACGTCGCGGGGGATTGATGCTGCGAAGGTGAAGGAGTACGCGACGGGCGAGATGTACTCGGCGCAGCGGGGGTTGGAACTGGGGTTGGTGGATGAGCTGGGCGATTTCGAGGATGCGATCGAGCGGGTGAAGGAGCTGGCGCAGACGCCGGAGACGACGCGCCTGCAGTGGGTGCGGCCGCGGCGGGCGTTGTTGGACCGGGTGATGTCGCGCGGGGCGTCGTCGATGACGTCGGCGGTTTTTGCGGAGATGGAAGCGCGGATTACGCCGCGTATTGATTTTCGGTAGGAGAGAGAGCCCCTCCCCGTCGCTTGGCGCTTCGCTTCGTTTAGGGTTGTTCCGTTTACGGACGTGGTTCCGGCCCACCCACCCGTCCTTCGAGACGCTGCTCCGCTTCGCTACGCGCTCCTCAGGATGAGCGGCTAATGTGAACCGGGGGGATACCCCGAGCCCCCGGCAGAAGGGGCTGCGCCCCCTCTGCACTCCCCCGCCTGGCGCGGCCTTTGGCCTTTGCGTCCGCCTCGACTGCGTCGAGGGGTGGCGGGGCTAAAGCGCCGCAACTACAGCACGGTCGGTGTGGCTTCCCGATAAATGGAAGAGACGCCCCCATCGGGGCGTCTCTTGTCGATGCGTTTCGAGCTTGCGCTAGACGAAGGTGGTATCGATGCGGGCGGTGGCGTCGAAGAAGTACTGGAAGGTCTGGTTGAAGCGGTAGAAGAGGTCGCGGCGGTAGCCGTCGTGGGAGCGGGCGAGACCTTCGGGGTCTTCGAGGTCGATGGTGTTGAGGGTGTGGTGGAGGTCGGCGCGGCCGTTCTCCTTGACGTTCTGGATCATGTCTTTCCAGCGGGCGTATGACATTTCGAACCAGAAGTCGGTGTTCTCGGCTTCGGCTTCGTCGACTTCTTTGACTTCGGAGATCTCGAAGGCTTCGAAGGTGAGCTTGTAGTACTTCTGGAGGTCCGGGATCTTGAGTCCGACTTCGGCGTCAGCGGTGCCGATGCGCTTGTAGCCCTCGTCGGCGTTGACGATGTCCTTGATGGTGTTGAACCACTCTACCGAGGGGAATGTGGCGCTGGCGGTTGTCGCTTCCTGTGTCATTGGGGTGTCTCCTTGTTTCTGTAGTGGGTTCAGGCGGCCGAGGCGGGGACTGGGTCGTGGGCGTACTTGCGGAGGCTGGGGTGCAGCTTGGCGCGGCGCTCGGGGAGGCCGGCGGCGGCGAGGCGGTCGGCGTAGGAGTTGACCCAGCGCTTCCAGAAGTACTCCAGGCGCTCGTGGCCGCTGGCGAGCTGCTCCGGGGTGGTGCCGCCGCCGAGGAGGACGATGAGGGCCTCGCGGAGGGGGACGTCCTTCTGCCATTCGTAGTCGAAGATGGCCTCGGCCTTGTTCATGTAGTGGTTAACCTCAGCGCGGCGTTCGATCCGCTTGGTGAGGAAGAACTTGAGGTGCTGGCCGGCGTACGCCATCTGGCGGGCGATGTCCTGCTGGCAGTAGCTGAAGATCTTGTACTCCGCTTCGTTGTGGGCGGTGGCGAGGCCGATCTCGTAGATGCCGTTGATGAAGGAGTTGTGGAGGAGCAACATCACGCTGGAGGTCTCGGTCCAGGCGCGGGTGTCCATGAGGGCGCGGTGCCAGTAGCCGGGGCTCTGGGTTCCCATGCCGCCGCCGTTGGAGAAGGCACGCTTGCGGAAGACCTCGAACTGGCGGGCGCAGTCGAACTCGACGGCGGAAAGGAAGAGCTTCACTTCGTGGTAGCCGTAGGACATTTCGGGGAGCCAGTTGCCGATGACATCGCCGTGGACGAGGGCCTTCTCGCAGAGGGCAGTGGCGACCTGACAGAACGCCGTCTCGACGTCCGCGGGGAGTGGCTCGAGAGTTGCCCAGGGGATGTCCTGGGAGGGCCTCCAGCGCCGCTGGATCGCCTCTTCGTAGAGATCGGCGGAGTTGTCGGACCAGAGTTCGGCCTTTTCGTAGATGGAGTAGCCCATGGAGGGGACGCCGGGGATGGGGTAGGCGCCGCGCGGCATCTCGGTCTGGTAGGGCCAGATGTCGGGGATGTCGGCGTAGGTGCCGACGTTGATCATGCCGACGGTGATGCCCTTCTTGCCGGGCTTCACCCGGATGCCCCATTCGGTGGGGACCTTCATCCACTGGAGGTCGAGCGCGGGGGCGTCGCCGGACATGCGCTGTTCCTGCATGACGATGAAGGCTTCGGCCTGCTCGGGGGCGATGCCGGCCGAGATCTGGTTCTGGACCATGGCGACGGGCGCGCCGAGCTTGAGGGCGCGCTTCACGAGGTCGTCGGGCCAGTTGTGGGCGCGCGAGACTTCGAGCAGTTCGGGGGGGATGGTGATCTCGCCGCCGCCGCGGA
>JANLRX010000170.1:0-4063 GCA_031362025.1 Chloroflexota bacterium | reverse complement strand
TGCTGCTGGAGCCAGGCGACCTCATCTACACGGGGACGCCGGGCGAGCCGCCGAAGCTGGAAGACGGTGACGTGGTGGAAGTGGAGATCGCCGGGATTGGCGTCCTCCGCAACCCCGTTCGCCGCGAATCCCCGGCGGATTAAAGCGCGCGCAGGACGTTGGCCGTGGCAATCGCCGCCTTCACGGAGTCCTCGCCGGCGTTGCGTTCGTCGCCTGAGCGGGCAAGGGCTTGTTCATCCGTGTCCGTGGTGAGGACGCCGAAGATGCACGGTACGCCCGTATCGAGGGCCACCCGGGAGATACCGCCCGCTGCTTCGCCGGCGACGTACATGTAGTGGTCAGTCTCGTGGCGGACGACGGCGCCGAGGCAGACGACGGCGTCGAAGCGGCCGCTCTTGGCGAGCTTGAGGGCGACGACCGGGAGCTCGTAGGCTCCGGGGACGCCGTGGACTTCGGGATCCGGTGCGCCGAGTCGTTTGGCTGTGGCCAGCGCGCCGTCGAGGAGGCGGGACGTGATGTGGTCGTTGAAGCGGGCGACGACGATGGCGATGCGGACGCCGCTGCCATCGAGGTTTGGCGGTGGTATTGGCATGGCCGTCACGCTAGCACTGGCGGCGGCAGGTGTCTATCTGCTGAAGGGGACGCGGCCTTTTTCCACATTCCGCTTCGGGCTACACTGAATAGCACCATGACCACACCCAAGCGAATCGAGCTTTATGACACGACCCTCCGCGACGGAACGCAGATGGAGGGGATCAGCCTGTCAGTGGAGGACAAGCTGAAGATCGCGCGGAAGCTGGATGAGGTGGGGGTCAACTACATCGAGGGCGGGTGGCCCGGCTCGAACCCGAAGGACGTGGAGTTCTTCGCGCGGGCGGCGGAGCTGAACCTGCGGAACGCCCGGCTGGCGGCGTTCGGATCGACGCGACGCGCTGGCGGAAGCACCGAGAACGATGCGAACCTGCGGGCGCTGATCGAGGCGAAGACGCCGGTGGTGACGATCGTCGGCAAGGGGAGCGCGCGGCAGGTGACCGAGGTGCTGGAGACGACGCTGGAAGAGAACCTGGCGATGCTCGGCGACACGTTTCGCTATCTGAAGAGCAAGGGGCTGACGGTGTTCTTCGACGCCGAGCACTTCTTCGATGGGTTCGCGTTCGACAAGGAGTACTCGCTGCAGTGCTTGAAGACGGCGGCAGGCGCCGGCGTGGATTGCGTGGTGCTGTGCGACACGAACGGAGGCACGGTGCCCTCGCAGTTTTCGGAGATCGTGCGGACGGTGGTGGCGGAAGTGCAGTGCCAGGTGGGGGTGCATGCACACAACGGCGCGGACGTGGCGGTGGCTAACTCGCTGGCCGGTGTGGAGGCGGGCGCGACGCAGGTGCAAGGCGCGGCTAACGGATACGGCGACATGAGCGGCAACGCGAACATGTTTAGCATCATCGCGAACTTGAAGATCAAACTTGGAATCGACTGCGTGACGGACGAGCAGCTTCAGCACCTGACCGAGGCCTCGCACTACGTGAGCGAGATCGCGAACATCACGCCGAGCCCGCGGCAGCCGTACGTCGGGTCCGCGTCGTTCACGCACAAGGCCGGGCTGCACGTGGCGGCGGTGGCGAAGGAAGCGTGGTCGTACCAGCACATCGACCCTTCGGTGGTGGGCAACGACACGCGGATCCTGGTGTCGGAGCTGGCGGGGCGACACAGTATCACGGCGAAGCTCGAGGAGCGCGGCGTCCACCTGGACCTGACCGACGACGAGGTGCGCGTGATCGTCAACCGGATCAAGGAGATGGAGTCGAAGGGGTTTGCGTACGAGAGCGCGGAGGCTTCGTTCGAGTTGCTGGTGCGGCGGAGCCGGCCGGACTATAGCGCGCCGTTCGAGCTGGTGGACTTCATGATCGTCGAGAAGCGCCACCACGAGCCGACTGTGGAGAACGACCGCGAGATGATCGCGCAGGCGATTGTAAAGGTACGGGTGGGCGAGCAGGTGTTCCTGACGGCGGAGGAGGGCAACGGGCCCGTGAACGCGCTCGACGGGGCGGTGCGGAAGGCGCTCGTGCAGTTCTACCCGGAGATCACGCTCCCACACCTGGTGGACTACAAGGTGCGCATCATCGACAGCGACGCGGGGACCGGCGCGAACACCCGCGTGCTGATCGACAGCACGGACGGCGACGAGACGTGGACAACGGTCGGCGCCTCGACGGACGTGATCGAGGCTTCGTGGCTGGCGCTATCGGACAGCCTGGAGTACTGGCTGCTGCGACACGCACCCGCGCGCTAACACGGGTTGCGCGGCTGTTGCGGCGCGGTTAACCTCAAGCGCAAGCCGCTCCCTCTAACCAGGGGGGGTAACGAGCCGGAGCGAGCCCAAACGGCACTATGAACTGGCTCGATATCGTTGTTATCGCAATGCTCATCGCGATCACGCTTGCGGCTTACTCCGCCGGGCTGATCCGTGAAATCATCACGCTCGTCGCCGTAGTGGTGGGAATCGCCGTTGCAGGGGCGCTGTACGACGACCTCGCGAAGGACGTCATCGTCTTCGAAGGGAACCAGAGCGCGGCCGAAGCAACCTCCTTCCTCATCCTGTTTGGGGCGGTGTACCTGCTCGGGCAGATTGGCGCGTACGTGCTGAAAACGGGGGCGTCGCTGGTGATGCTGGGGCCGATGGACCACATGGGCGGTGCGGTGTTCGGGTTCATCAAGGGCATCTTCGTGGTGCAGGCGCTGCTGATCACGTTTGCGGCGTACCCGAGCCTGGGCTTGGACAACACGATCGACAACTCGACGATCGCGCGGCGGTTCGTGGACCAGTACGAGTTCGAGCTGGCGATCTTGCCCTCGAACTTCGATGAGCGGATCGCGGAGTTCCTGGAGCCGGGCAGCGGGAACATCCCGGCCGACAGCGACGAGACCGCGACTGAGACGCCAGCGCCCGTCCCCTGAACATAATTGCCGGGATTCTGACACCTCTGCTAGTATGAATTCGAAGGTGATACTCAGTGGGGCCACGTTTACCTGTACTGGTGCTCAATCAGAATTATGAGCCTCTCAACGTGTGCAACGTCCGGCGCGCAATTGTGCTCCTGGACCGCGGGAAAGCTGAGATTATCGAGAATGGCCGGGGCTACATCTACAGTCCGGCAGCGAAGTTCGAAATCCCCTCAGTTATTCGATTGGTGTACCTCATCCGACGCCCACGGCCACAGGGACGGCTGACGCGACGCGACATCTTCCTGCGGGACAACTTCACCTGCCAGTACTGCCACAACCCGACGAAGGACCTGACGCTGGACCACGTGATGCCGCGGCACCGGGGGGGCGGGCACTCCTGGGAGAACGTGGTGGCGGCGTGCAAAGGGTGCAATCACCGCAAGGCAGGCCGGATCCGGAAGAGGCGCAGATGTACCTGAAGCGCGAACCGTACCGGCCGACGTACAGCTACTTCCGGACGTTCTACCACTACCTCGAGAGCAACGACGGGTGGCGAAAGTTCATCCCGGCGCTTGAAGCTGAGCTGATCGGGTACTAACGCCGGGCGTGCGGCTCGGCGTCCGTACTGCTATCTTCCGAACTGCTATGACCTCTCGCCCGAAGCGCCTGACAGGGATCGACGCCGTCGCCTTCGACGGGTACGGCACCGTGTTCGACTTCACCGAGCCGGACTTCATCGTAATGATGGCGGAGATCGCCGGGATGCAGGGACTGGACGCCGACGGGGCGGACCTCTGGAAGCGCTTCCTGAAGGCTTCGTACAAGTTCCGGGCAGAGCACCACCACGACCCGGTGTACCGCCGCTACGACGAGGCGTGGGCTCTGCAGTTCGAGTACGTGTTCAAGGGGCTGAAGCTGGACGGCGATGCGTGGAAGGCGGCGGAGCACTTCCGCTCGCGTTTGGCCGATGCGCCGGCGTTCGAGGAGGTGTATGCGGTTCTGGAAGCGCTGCGGCCGCACTATCGCGTGGCGATGCTCTCGAACGCGGACACCGATTTCCTGACGGCGTGCCTGGAGCGCAACAAGCTGACGTTTGACCTTGTGCTGAGCTCGGAAGAGGCGG
>JANLRX010000168.1:0-3165 GCA_031362025.1 Chloroflexota bacterium | reverse complement strand
GCAGCACGCCCGGCGCGCCCGAGCTGACCGTGCTCGACACGACCGACCCGACGGCGATCCTCAAGCTGGAGAACCGGCTGGCAGTGGAGACAACGCTGTTCATCGTCTCCAGCAAGTCCGGCACGACGGTCGAGACGGCGTCGCTGCAACGCTACTTCGAGGCGCGGACGATCGACATCACGGGTGAGACCGGGGCGCTGGACAACTTCATCGCGGTTACGGATCCCGACACGGCGCTCCTCCACCAGGCACGGGAGGGAGGCTACCACCGTGCTTTCGTGAACCCGCCGGACGTGGGTGGGCGGTACTCGGCGCTGACGTTCTTCGGGTTGGCGCCCGCTGCGATCACAGGCGTGGACGTCGAACGGCTGCTGCAAGAGACTGACAAGCTGAACTGGGACGAGGCGCTGGAACTCGGCGCGCGGCTGGGCGAGCTGGCGCTGAGGGGCCGCGATAAGCTCACGTTCCTGCCAGCGCCCGGCCTCGACAGCCTCGGCGCGTGGCTGGAGCAGCTGATCGCGGAGAGCACAGGTAAGCACGGCAAGGGACTCGTGCCCGTGGACGCCGAACCGCCCGGCCCCCCGACCGCGTACGGCGACGATCGCGTCTTCGTGTACCTCGACATGGGCGAGCGCAACGACGAGATCGATAGCACGATCCAGGCGCTCGAAGCGGCAGGGCACCCGGTGGTGACGACAACCATCGAGGACCCGTACCAGCTTGGGCGCGAGTTCCTGCGCTGGGAGATCGTGACGTCGGTGATCGCGGCGGTGCTGGAGATCGACCCGTTCGACGAGCCGAACGTGCAGGAAAGCAAGGACAACACCCGCCGCGTGCTGGAAGAGTACGTGCGTGGCGGCCACATGCCGGAGGGCGAGCCGTCGCTGCAAGAGGAGTCGCTCGCGCTGTTCGGCGAGGCGGCAGGAAATGGCACCGTCACCGGGTCGGTCGCCGAGCTGTTCAGGGACGCGCGGCCGCCACAGTACGCGGCGATCATGGCCTACCTGCCGCCGGGGGAGGAGCACGACCGGTTACTGGCCCGACTGCGCGCCGCGATCCGCGACTCGACGACGCTGGCGACGACGGTGGGGTACGGGCCGCGGTTCTTGCACTCGACGGGGCAGTTGCACAAGGGTGGGCCGCCGACGGGGGTCTTTCTGCAGATCACGACGGATGATCCCGTGGATATCGATATTCCGGGCGCGGGGCTGAGCTTCGGGGTGCTGAAGCAGGCACAGTCGCTGGGTGATTTGCAGGCGCTGCGGGAACGCGGGCGGCCTGTGCTGCGCGTGCACCTGCGGGGCGATACGACGGCGGCTTTGCGGACGCTCGTCAGCGGGGTGGAGGCGGACCTTTCGCCGCGCAGCGCGGTGATTGGAGACTAACGGATGCAGCTGGGAATGGTGGGACTCGGGCGGATGGGCGCGAACATGTCGCTGCGGTTGATCCGCGGCGGGCACGAGGTCGTCGCGTTCGACCGTAACCCTGATGCTGTCGCTGCGCTGAAGAACGAAGGCGGGGTGCCAGCCGCCGATCTCGCGGCGATGGTGGCGGCGATGGCAGCGCCGCGGCACATCTGGGTGATGGTGCCGTCCGGAGACCCCGTGACGCAGACGATCGAGACACTGGTTCCGCTGCTCTCGAAGGGCGACTGCATCATCGACGGCGGGAACTCGTACTACAAGGACTCGGTGTCGCGAGCGCAGGCGGTGGAGCAGCAGGGACTCCTGTACCTGGTCGTGGGCACCAGCGGCGGCATCTGGGGGCTGGAGAACGGGTATTGCATGATGATCGGCGGCGCGCAGGAAGCGTTCGAGCGCATGCGGCCGATCTTCGAGACGCTCGCCCCGCCGAACGGATATGAGTACATGGGCCCGTCCGGGGCGGGGCACTACGTGAAGATGATCCACAACGGCATCGAATACGGACTGTTGCAGGCGTATGCGGAGGGATTCGAGCTGCTGGACGCGTCGACGTACGACCTCGACCTGCAGCGCATTTCGGAGCTTTGGAACCAGGGGAGTGTCGTGCGGTCGTGGCTGCTGGAATTGGCCGAGCGCGCGCTGAAGAACGATCCGAGCCTGGAGAACATCGCGGGGTTCGTGGAGGACTCGGGCGAGGGGCGGTGGACGATCCTTGAAGCGATCGAGCGGGATGTGCCGGCGACGGTGCTGGCGTACTCGCTGTTCGCGCGCTTCCGTTCGCGGCAGAAGGAGTCGTTCGGGGCGAAGCTGATCGCGGCGCTGCGGCAGGAGTTCGGCGGGCACTCCATCCGGCCGCCGGAACCACCGCAGTGACCCAAATGGCGACGCTGCCAGCGCTGGGCTCCCCGGAAGGTGCGGTCCAGCCATGCACGATGGTGATCTTCGGCGCGTCGGGCGACCTGACGCACCGGATGCTGCTGCCGGCGCTGTACAACCTGGCGCTGGACGGCCGGTTGCCCGCGCGATTCGCCGTGGTGGGGTTTGCGCGCACCAACTGGACGAACGACGAGTTCCGGGAAGAGGCGCGCAAGGCGGTGGAGAAGTACTCCCGGCGATCGCTCGACCCGGCGGTCTGGGACGGCTTCGCGGCGACTCTGCACTACATCTCGGGCGACTATGCGAGCGACGAGGCGTACGACCGGCTGAACGAGAAGCTGGAGGTCGTCAAGCAGGCGCACGGCACGGAGGGGAACCACCTCTTTTACCTCGCGATCCCGCCCGGCGCTTTCGATGACGTGGTGCTGCAACTGGGCAAGGGGCCGCACGCCCGCACTCGGGACGAGGACCACGGCTGGTCGCGGGTGATCATCGAGAAGCCGTTTGGGGAGGACCTGAAGTCGGCACTGGAGCTGAACGCGCTGCTACACCAGGTGTTCCGCGAGGACGACAACTACCGCATCGACCACTACCTGGGCAAGGAGACGGTGCAGAACATCCTCGTCTTCCGGTTTGGGAACGGGATCATGGAGCCGGTCTGGAACCGCCGGTACGTGGACCACGTGCAGATGACGGTTTCTGAAAGCATCGGCGTCGAGCGCCGCGGGAGCTACTACGACCACTCCGGCGCGCTGCGGGACATGATGCAGAACCACATGATGCAGCTGCTTTCGCTCGTGGCGATGGAGCCTCCAGTGACGTACGACGGGCGCGCTGTCCGCAACGAGAAGGTAAAGGTGCTGCA
>JANLRX010000146.1:0-4547 GCA_031362025.1 Chloroflexota bacterium | reverse complement strand
CGCGGAGTTCCAGACGACGCCGGGGATCCTCTCGATCTTTCGGCGCGACCTGATGGACGCGGCGATCGGGCAGCGCGGGACGCCGGAGCGAGGCTCGGACCGGGTGGTCATCACGCTGGACGTGGGGAACGTGGACGAGGCGTTCGAGCGACTGGGCAAGCGCGGCGTGGAGTTCATCGTGGGGCCGACGGACCGGCCGGAATGGTTCCTGCGCACGGCACACCTGCGCGACCCGGACGACAATCTCATCGAGCTGTACGAGAACATGCCGATGGAAGAGCACGGCCACCAACACTGATATGAGCGCCCTCTACGAAGCGATCGACCGCCACTTCCTCGCGCCGGAGAGTTTGCGCCGGATCCAGTTGCTGGCGCGGCATGGACGATTCGAGGCGGAGGGTTGGTTCAAGGCGGAAACGATGTATGTGCTGGACTCGCTGGCGAAAGGCGGGACGATCGACGGGTGGCGGGCGAACGTGCCGATTACCGAGAACACGAAGCAGCGCTGCGACTTTCGGGTCGTGACCAACGGGCAGCCGATCTGGCTTGAGGTGAAGACGCTGGTGGAACCGGCGAAGGCAGCGGCGGACATGGGGTTCATCGGCAAGGGCGGCGGGTTCTTGGACGATCTCGTGAAGCTGCTGCGAGTGCCGGACGGTGATCGAGCAGTGTTGCTCTTCGTGATCCCACGGCCGGCGCCGGAGCAGTGGAGCGCTCTGCTGGAGACGTACCAGCGCCGCATCGCCCCGATCACGTTCGCCGAACAGTCGCTGATCCAGGCCTACCCGGACGCGGTCTACGTCTGCAAGCTGGCGTTGAAGGAGATGTTCTGATGGTCACACGGACACAACTTGCCGAGTTCCAGCGGTTCCGGCGATTGCGTCGGACGGAGGGGCTGCGGTCGCTTGTAAGGGAGACGCGCCTCTCCCCGGAGGACTTTGTGTATCCGCTGTTTGTGGCGCATGGGTCCGGGGTGCGGGAGGAGATCAAGTCGATGCCGGGGCAGTACCACCTTTCGGTGGATAGGTTGGCGGAAGAGGCTCGGGAGCTGAAGTCTCTAGGGGTACCGGCGGTGATGCTGTTCGGGTTGCCGGCGGCGAAGGATGAGGTGGGAAGCGAGGGGTATGCGAGCGATGGCGTTGTGCAGCAGGCGGTACGCGAGCTGAAGAACGCTTCGCCGGAGCTGGTGGTGATCACGGACGTGTGCCTGTGTGAGTACACCTCGCACGGGCACTGCGGGGTGGTGACGGCGGCCGGTGAGGTGGACAACGATGCGACGCTCCCGCTGCTCGCGAGGGCCGCGCTGTCGCATGTGGAGGCGGGGGCGGACATGGTGGCGCCGTCGGACATGATGGACGGGCGGGTGATCACGATCCGTGAGGCGCTGGATGATGCGGGGTACGAGTCGACGCCGATCATGGCGTACGCGGCCAAGCAGGCGTCGGCGTTCTACGGGCCGTTCCGGGAGGCGGCGGGTTCGGCGCCGCAGTTTGGGGACCGGCGGGCGTACCAGATGGACCCTGGAAATGGCCGGGAGGCGCTACGGGAGATCGAGGCGGACATCGAGGAGGGGGCAGACATCGTGATGGTGAAGCCGGCGCTGCCGAACCTGGATATTATCGCCCGGGCGCGGGAGGCGTTTGACCACCCGATCGCGGCGTACAACGTGAGTGGGGAGTACGCGATGGTGAAGGCGGCGGGGGCGGCGGGGTATATCGATGAGCAGCGGGTGACGATGGAGATCCTGACGGCGATCAAGCGGGCGGGGGCGGGGATCATCGTGACGTACCACGCGAAGGACGCGGCTCGCTGGCTGGCGTAGGCGCGACTTAGGCGGTCAATCAGCGCGATTTGGACGGTCAATCAGAGGTTTTTGGGGCTCGTTTTGTATCTGGGGTCTGATTGATAGTTTGGGGGTTGTATCTGACGGTTGATTGATGGGGTTCGCGGGTTTCGTTTTGGTGAGTTGGTAGATGTGCGTTGGGGTGTTTTCGGGGTGATTCGGTTGATTGAGCGCGGAACGAAGCCTTGGGGGGTCTGGACAATCTATCGCCTTCTTGTTGAGCGTGGTTGAGTTCGATGGTGGGGCCTGGTTGTGGTTCGAGAGCCTCACCATGAGCGGTTGTGGGGGTTCGGGGCGCTGGGTGATGGACATTGAATTGGGTTGGTTGTGGGGCTAAAGCACCGTAACTACTTCACGGCGGGGGTTGGATTCAGGATAGCGGTTTTGGGGTGGGATCTCTAAGAGGGTAACGGCGTTAGGTAGATGCACGGCCCCCGCGTCCCCGCCGGATCCTGCTGCCGCAGGATGACATGGGGGACTCAGGCGGGTGGGAAGTTGAAGGTCATGCCTTCTTTGCCGCCGTGGACCTCGACGCCATTGGTGGAGGCGGCTTGCGATACGAGTTGGTCGACTGCTTCGTCGTCGTGGTTCGGGTCGTGGTGGACGGTGAGGAGTTTTCGGGCGCCGGCTGCGGCGGCGAAGAGGGCGGACTGGCGCGGGGTGCTGTGGCCCCAGCCGATCCGCTGCTCGTATTCGGAGTCGTTGTACTGGGAGTCGTGGAGGAGCAGGTCTACGTCCTGGGCGAGCTTGTAGCCGGAGGTCCATTGGGGTTCGTCCGGGAAGTGGCAGGCGCCGAGGGCGACTTCGTGGTCGGGGAGGTAGGCGATGGAGGAGCGGCCTTCGCTGATGCGGTAGCCCATGGTGGGACCGGGATGGCAGACGAGATCTGACATGACTTGAAGTGACCCCAGGGAAAAGGTCTTTCGCGGGGCGTCGTGGAGGACGAGGTTGCAGGTGAAGTCGCGGATGCAGACAGGGAAGAGCGGCGGGGAGAGGTAGCGGGCGAGGCGCCGGTGGAGGGTCATGGTGGTGGAGGGCGGGCCCCAGATGTGGACTTCCATCTGCGGGTTGAAGAGCGGGGCGAAGAAGCCGAGTCCCTGGAGGTGGTCCATGTGGAAGTGGGTGAGCAGTATGTCCATGCGTTTGACGGTGGGATCGATGGCGGAGGCGGCGTTGCGGAGGCCGGTCCCGGCGTCGAGGATGACGACGGTGCCGTCTCCGCCGATGACTTCGACGCAGGAGGTGTTGCCGCCGTAGCGCACCATCTGCGGGCCGATATGGGGGAACGAGCCGCGCGTGCCGAGCAGTGTGACTTTCACGCCTCAGGCTCCCAGAACATGGCCATTGCGCCGAGGTAGTGGCCGCCCTGGACGAGCAGAGGGACGGCGGTGATGTCGAGCAGCCGGGTCTGGCCGTCGAGGGCGGTGATGCGGACTCGGAGGTGGGCCGGTTGTCGCTGGCGGAGCGCTTTGCCGAGGGGGAGGTCGTCCTCGGAGATGGGTTTGCCTTCGGGTGTGGTGGTCTCGAAGATCTTCGGCAGGTCTTGTAGGCGCATTTCTCCGGCTTCGTCGAAGCGCTTCCCGAGCAGAGCCTCGGCGGGCTCGTTGTAGTAGAGGAGCTGGCCGCGGGTGCCGGCGATCCAGATGGGGGTTGCCATGTGGCTGGCCCACTGGCGGAGAAGGATGATCTCTATAGGCTGATGTGAACTCATCGTGCGCAACAGGGTAATCGAGATTACGAAAATAGTGAATAGTGAAGGGTGAAGGGTGAAGGGGACGGAATAGTGAATAGAGAATGGTGAAGGGTGAAGGGCGAGGAGTGATGGGACGGTGGTCGTGTTATTGTGCGAAATGCCAGTACGAGGCGCCGGGGAGGTCACTTTTGGCTGCTTTTATTCGCGCATTTCGATATCTCACTGTTGCAGGGTTGAGCGTCCTGGCGGTTTCGCTTGTGCTGCTGGTGGCGGTGGCGGCGAGTGCTTTACGTGGGTCTGGAAGTGCGGCCGGTGAAGCGCTTCCATTTCGATTCCTCCCTCCGCGGTGGGCAGGCAGGATGAGTGGTAGCTGGCGGGGCTAAAGCGCCGCAGCTACTTCGCGTTGGGGTGTGTTGTGGTTAGTCCTGGAGGGCGGTTACCAGTTGGGGGATGGTCTTGAGTTCCTGGACGCGGCGGAGGAGGAAGTGGTCGGAGTCGTACTCTTCGTAGATGTGGTCGATGTTGTGCTTGAGCAGCTGCTCGTGGACCTGGCGGGAGCCTAGGTAGAGGTGGTACTGGTCGCGGGTGCCGCAGTCGACGAAGCGGTAGCGGAGCTTGCGGAGGTTTTCGGCGTAGGGCTCGACCATGTTGACGGGGTCGTGGGGGAGGAACTTGGCCCAGACTTCGGGGATGAGCCGGCCGGTGCGGAGGTCGAAGGGTAGATCGAAGCCTAACGGTGAGTCGGGGTTGGGGGCGTAGCAGGCGGACATGGCGACCATGTTGAGGGTGACCTGGAAGGCATCTTCTTTCGGCTGGTCGTCGTCGATGCCCTCGATGAATTTGGCGACGTCGTAGTCCCACTTCTCCAGCGCCTGGACGACGGGCGGGACGTCCGCAAGTATGCAGTATTGGAAGGCGCTGTCGCCGGAGTGGTCGGCGAAGCCCTGGAAGACGTCGGGGTAGATGGCGGCGAGGGTGAAGGAACCGATACCGCCGCTGGAGCCGCCGAGG
>JANLRX010000128.1:0-3784 GCA_031362025.1 Chloroflexota bacterium | reverse complement strand
GATGCGCGTGCAGGGGACGGCGTCGCTCGATTCGGAGGACCCGCTGATGGAGCGCTTCCCCGGCGCGCTGCTGATCATCCGCGTGAAGGCGGAGCGCATCTTCCCGAACTGCCCGCGGTACATCCACCGGATGCAGTTGGTGGAGCACTCCGTATACGCGCCCGCGGCCGACCACGAGCCGCCGGAGCCGGACTGGAAGTTCATGCCGGTGTTCCGCGATGCGTTACCCAAAGTTGGGCCAACAGCCTTTACAGGAGAGGAGTAGAGAGACATGAGCTGGCAAATCACTGGACGCTACATGGAGACCTGCAACTGTGATTTCATTTGTCCGTGCCCGCTGACCGGGATGGCGGAGACAACGCATGGAAGCTGCACCTTCGCGATGGCGTTCAACATCGAGAGCGGCAAGTTTGAAGGGACGAGCCTTGATGGGCAGAAGTTCGTGATCGTCGGGCGCACACCGTCGAACATGGGCGCCGGCAACTGGGAGGTCGGCGTGATCGTTGACGACACCGCGAGCGACGCCCAGCAGCAAGCCATTGGCGCGATCGCCGGCGGACAAGCTGGCGGCCCGATGGCGAACATCGCCCCGCTGATCGGTGCTTTCAAAGGTATCGAGGCGCGGCCTATCCAGTTCCAGGGCAGTGAAGGCAACTGGTCAGTCGTTGTGCTTGACCGTATCGACCAGGCTGTGACTGGAGTCCGCGGTCTCGGTGGCGACTTCCTCGCGCTGGACGGAACCGGCCATCCCGTGAGCAATCGGCTGAACCTCGGCCACGCCGACCACAGCAGTATCCACGCCTTCGGCATCGACTACGACGAGACGAGCGGGCGCAACAACGGTCACTTCGCGCCATTCGACTGGCGCGGCTAGCCCAGATGGCTGACGCTGCGGCGACCTTTCGCCTGTCGTCTGACCGGGGATTGATCCTCGGATCGCTCCTCACGCTATCTGCCGCCGCGTGGGCGGTACTGATCTGGCAGAGCACTGAGATGAACTATGACATGAGCCTGACGATGGGCCTGAGCGCGCCGGTATTTATCGCCCTCTGGGTGGTGATGATGGTCGCGATCATGTACCCCACCGCGGCGCCGATGATCATGTCCTTCGCGCGGATCCATAGTGACAGGCGGGAGAAGGGCCAGCCTTTCGTCCCGACGTGGGTGTTTGCCGGCTCATACATGCTTCTCTGGTCCGCGACCGGAATGGTGGCTTACGGGCTCGCTGTTGCCGGGGACGCGCTCGCTGACGAGTCATCGTGGGTGATGGACAACGCGGGACGTTTGGGCGGTGGGTTGCTGATCTTCGCCGGTGTCTATCAGCTGACGCCACTCAAGACGATCTGTGTTTCGAAGTGCCGTACGCCGATGAGCTTCCTGATGAATTCCTGGCGAGAAGGCCTCGGCGGCTCCTTCCGGATGGGGTTGGGGCACGGTGGCTACTGTCTTGGGTGCTGCTGGCTACTTTTCTTGATCCTCTTCCCGCTGGGGATGATGAACATCGGCATCCTCGCACTGATCACGCTGTTCATCTTCGTCGAGAAGACGTTTCCGATGGCGCGGCAAGCGTCGTACCTCGCGGCGGCATCGCTCATCGCATTTGGTGCGGTGGCCGTGTTCGTTCCTGATGCTCTCCCGACGGTGATGGACGACTCATCGATGGAGATGGTCGCGATGGACGATGTGGACGAAATGTCACCCGCCGACGATATGGAGATAGCCCCTGCCGGCGACGTGGACGCGGGAGGGATGGAGATGGACGAGACCATGCTCGAGGAGATGCCCTGATGAGTGACAAGCCTTTCAAGGTCGCTTCTGCACAGCTCGCGCCCGTGTTTATGAAGCGCGAGAAGACGATCGCGAAGGCGTGCGAGGCGATCGCGGAGGCGGCGAAGAACGGCGCCAAGATCATCGTTTTCCCGGAGGCGTTCGTGCCGGGGTACCCCGATTGGGTGTGGGTCGTACCGGCGGGCCGCAACAGCCTGCACGCGGCGCTCTACGCGGAGTTCCTCGACCAGTCCGTGACGATCCCGTCGCCAGCGACCGACAAGCTTTGCAAGGCCGCGAAAGCGGCGGGTGCCTACGTGGTCATGGGCGTGAACGAGCGCAGCACGGCGGGCGGCAGCATCTACAACACGCTGCTGTACATCTCGGACAAGGGCGAGATCATGGGCCTCCACCGGAAACTCGTGCCGACGATGGGCGAGCGGCTGGTCTGGACACCGGGGGACGGCAGTACTCTCGACGTATTCGACACGCCGTACGGGAGACTGGGCGGGCTCATCTGCTGGGAGAACTACATGCCGCTCGCCCGCTTCGCGATGTACGCAAGCGGCGTGGATATCTACGTCGCGGCGACTTGGGACAGCTCGGACGGCTGGGAGGCGACGCTTCAGCACATCGCGAGGGAGGGACGCTGCGTCGTCATCGGCTGCTGCATCTCGATGCGGCGCGACCAGATCCCGGACCGGTACGAATTCAAGTCGCTGTACCCCGTGGGCGCCGACGACACACCGGTGAACCCGGGGAACAGCGCGATCGTTTCGCCGGAGGGCGTTCTCGCAGGGCCCGTCGCTAACGAAGAGAAGATCATCTACGCCGAGATCGATCGGGTGCGTCTGCGCGGGTCGAAGTTCGCGATGGACACCGCTGGTCATTACGCCCGCCCGGACGTGTTCCAGCTCACCGTCAACCGCGACCCGCGCCCGATGACGAGCACCGAATCGCACAACGGAACAAACGGCCACCAGGTGCCCGCTTCGACAGCGAAGCGCCGCGCGGCCAAGTAGCAGAAGGAGGACTCCCGATGGCAAAGCACGTAACGATTTTCAAGATGCAGGTGAAGCCCGGCATGGTGGACCAGCTGACGAAAGTGATGAACGACGACGGCACCAACATGGACCGGATCAAGGCCGCTGGCTGGAAGAGCACGATCGTCGGCAGCTCGAAGGACAACCCCAACGAGGTCTGGGGCACCGTCACCTGGGACAACAGCGAGAACTACCGCAAGAACGCCGAGAACCCGGCGCAGAACGAAGCCTTCCAGAAGATGCGAGCGCTGCTCGACGCCGACCCGGAGTGGCACGACTGCGACGTGATCGAAGAGCAGCGGGCGTAATCGCCCGCTGCCCGTAGTTTCGCTGTGTCGAGGCGTGCTACATCGTTTCGGCGGTGCGTGAACGCCTGCTGTGCACCCGCGTTCCGACGAGGCCAACCGCGGCGCCGCCAAGCGCTACCGCCGCGGCGATTCCGGCGATAGTCGAGACGCTGGTTCCGCCGTCGCCGCTATCGGCCGCTTGGGGGATGCTGGCAGCGGCGTCGCCGTCAGCGGGTACGCCGTCGCCGACGACGACCGCGCCGACCATTGCGGGGTGGAATACGCAGTAGTACAGGAAGACGCCGGTGTCCGCGAACGTGTACGAAACGGAGTCGTCGGCCGCGATCTCGTTCATGTTGCCGAAGACGCCGCCCGCGCCGGTGACCGTGTGCACCTGCTCGTCGTTGTTCGTCCAGGTCACAGCATCGCCTTCGCCAACGCGAACGACGGTCGGAGTGAAGCAGGCTCCCACCATGTCAACGGTGGTGCCGGTGATGTCGGTGAGGGTCGACTGCTGGTGACAGCCGCCGCCCGCGCTCACGCTGCCGGGGCCGCTGCTCGCGGCGAACATCACGATCGCCAGGAGCGCTATGCCAAATGCTGTTCGGATCATCGGAACCTCCTCTCGCTCTGCAATAACTACTGCACGCGACGGAGATCGGTTCCCGCGAGCGGGCGGTTCGAGTA
>JANLRX010000119.1:0-3768 GCA_031362025.1 Chloroflexota bacterium | reverse complement strand
GGGTTAGGACGTAGGGGCGTAGCACACTCGAAATCGACTAGGCATTACACCTGGCAAGAACATCGTTCAACGAGAAGACGCTGCTTTCCCCGACGTGCTACACCCGAACGCCGCGCAGTCCACGGACCATCGACCACGCCCTAGCGTCGCGCCGAACGGCTCAGCATGAGCGGGTCGGGGTGATCCTGCACGCCGGAATGCTGTAGGGCGTAGCACGTGGGGGAACGGTGCCGCGTTCCGACGAAGGTGTGTCGTTGGAAAATCGGGGCAAGGGCCGATTGCGCGTGTGCTACGCCCCTACGGGATGGGGGGTGAGAGCCGCGTGCTTAGCGGCGTGCGTTGGCTGGCTCGGCCACCGGACCGAGGAGTTTGGTGAACATCGCGCGGTAGTGGATGAACGCCTGACGCAGGGCCTCGGTGTCGGCTTCGCCGCGCTGGTTGGAGACGGCGATCTGGTGGCCCGAGCGGTAGTTGCTGACAAGCTCGGGGTAGGACACCGAGAGGTCGGCGGCGCGTTCTTCGAAGTCTTCCATCGGGTAGCCGCGCGCTGTCATGACTTCGCCGACGAGGTCGTCGGCCCGGTTGAGCGCGTCGGCGGGCCCGTCGACGAATGCGGCCTGGCACTGTTGCCAGCGCTGAGCAAACCGGCTGCAGTCCGCTTCTTCGAGGTCGGTCAGTTCGAAGCGCTCAACCCGGCGCTCGCGGCGACGCAGTTCGTCCATGGCGTCGGAGTCGCTGCCTTCGCGTTCGCGGGCACGGTGGTACTCCGGTCCAAAGCGTTCGCGGAGAGCCTGTTCCTTCTTCTGGTTGTTGTTGGCCCACAGGGCCAGGCCGGCTACGACGGCGACTACTGCCGCGACGATGAGGGCGATGATCAGAATGTCCATGGTTAGTCCTCCTCAGTGGGAGATTATCCAGCGGAACGTTACAAACTCAGCAGGGCCGTGCGGCGTGCTGATTACAAAGCGATGGAGACCTGGCGACTCAGTGATTCGAGTGCCTCACCATGAGCGGGTCGGGGTGATCGTGCACGTCGGAGCCCTGTAGGGGCGGTACGGAGCGATGCGTTCTAGTCGGCATTGAAAGGCCAGCGTGCCTAACTACTCCCGCCAACTCACCTCGTACACGCGCACCGGGTCCTCGAACCCCTTCGCCACGAACTCGCCGCGGTCCGCGAAGAGGAAGCCCTTGCCGCTGCAAAGGCCGCGCACAGTGTCGGCCACTAGGACCTCGCCACCGTCCGCCTTGGCGGCGATGCGCGACGCCAGGATCACTGTCGCTCCGAAGAGATCACCGTCTTCTTCGATCGGTTCGCCGGCGTTGAGGCCGACTCGGACGTTGAGGGGTTCGCCCTCTTGCTGGGCGAATGCCCGCTGCAACTGGATCGCGCACTCAACTGACTTCGTCACAGAGGGAAACGACGCCATGAAGCCGTCGCCCATCGTCTTCACCTCGGTGCCGCCGTGCTGCTTGAGGACGTTGCGCGTGATGTCCTCGTGTTGTCGAAGCACCGCCCGCCCGCGCTCGTCACCGAGGCGCGACATCATCTCCGTGTGGCCAACAAGGTCTGTGAAGAGCACGGTGCGGAACGCCGAATCGAAGGTCGCCACGGCCGGTTTAGCTTCAGCGCCTGAGAGGGCGAACTTCAAGATCGCGGTGAACGCCTGGCCGAATTCCCCTGGCGATGCAATGTGCGCTCCTCCAAACGACAGGAAGCGCGCGCCCTTGATCGAAGCCGCAATCTCCTGACCAGCCTCGATGGGCACTACCCGGTCATCCCGGTGATGTACGACGAGCGTCGGGACGGTGATGCGAGGCAGAAGTGAGCGGACATCTATGGTCATGACAGCTTCGAGAATCTTGAGCGCGTCTGAGTGATTGGCGGCCATCCTCTGATACTCGGCGAACTGCTCGCCGTTCAACAACGAATGCTCGTTGGTGAACATGTCCGACATTAGCTTCGAACCGACACCCCATTCCGCCTTTACTACGGAGACGAGACCAGCGCGCATGTCAGCAGAGCCGGCGCACCAATCACCGTTGGCGAAGGAACCTTCGATAACGAGCCTCGTCACACGTTCGGGGTGACTCGCGGCAGTGGCCAGGGCGATTGGTCCACCCTCCGAGATGCCGCCGAGTGCGAAAGACTCGAGACCGAGGTCATCGGCAACCGCGATGACGTCATTGACTCGCGCCTCTAGGGAGTAGTCGTCGAGATTCCTGCTCGACAGGCCACTGCCGCGCTTGTCCATCTGCACCCACCTGACCCCATACTCGGCCAGGTCGATCCCGATGGCCTGAAAGAAAGGGGCGTCAAGATCGAGATGGCTAATCCAGCCCGGGATCCAGACAAAGGGCACGCCTTCCCCCTGTACGGCATAAGCGATGCGGACCCCATCCGAGGTCGTCACATAGCGTACTTCTCGCTCCATAGCGCGAATTCTACCGCATTTCCTGCCGTTAGCCGCGCCAGCTCACCTCGTACACGCGTACCGGTTCCTCGAAGCCTTTCGCGACGAACTCGCCGCGGTCGGCGAAGAGGAAGCCTTTGCCGGCGCTGAGACTGCGTACGTTGTCCGAGACGAGGATCTCGCCACCGTCCGCCTTCGCGGCGATGCGTGAGGCGAGGATGACGGTTGCGCCGAAGAGGTCGCCGTCTTCTTCGATCGGTTCGCCGGCGTTGAGGCCGATTCGCACGGGTAGCGGCTCGCCCTCGCGCTCGGCGAACGCGCGCTGGAGGGCGATGGCGCACTCGACGGCGCGGGTGACGGAGCCGAAGGACGCCATGAACCCGTCGCCCATCGTCTTGACCTCGGTGCCGCCGTTGGCCTTCAGCACTTCGCGGGTGATGCGCTCGTGTTCGCGGAGGACGTCGCGGCCACGGTCGTCGCCGAGGCGGGACATCATCTCGGTGTGGCCGACGAGGTCGGTGAAGAGGATTGCCTGGAGGGCCGACGCTGGACCCGCACCCGATGCAGACGGACCAACCGTAGCCTTGTCGACGTGGACGAACGCCGCCACCGCGGCCGCGAAGTCGTCGGTCGTCTCCAATCGCGCATCCGGAATCGCCGCCGCAATGCGATTCACAACAACGCTCCATTTGGCTGCAGGGCCTGCTGATCGTCCCGGGAACGCCTTATCAACGATGACGAGGGTCGGAACTTGCACCGCTGGGAGGAGGCCGCTGACATCAACGGCGTCCACAGTTTCCTGCTGCGCCACAAATGACTCGACCGTGATCCCGGACCTGATCGCCTTCGCGAACTGGCTTGTAGCGTCGAGGTCAGCCATGCCAACCCCGATCGCCGCTGCGATGAGGGACACAAGTTCCCACTGTTCCGCAGCGTAAGGAAGCACCGCATCCATGATGGCGAAGCCCGGAAATATTGCGTATGAATCGGCCTTTGACGCTGTGGGATCGCGCAGAACGAGATGTGTGACGCGTTGAGGATGCTTAACCGTGTAAGCGATCGTTGCCCGGGACGACTGGAAGTGACCGACGAGCACAAATCGGTCCAATCCCAGGCGTTCGACTACAGCCTCAAGATCAAGGACGGACGCATCAAGCGAATAGTCCAGGTTGTCGCGATCCGAAGAACCGCCCCCTCGACCGTCGTACCGGACTACTTGAAAACCCTTGGCCACCAGGCTGTCTACGTTGCCTCTGGAGTACGGCAGCTCGGAGTAGTAGTGGACAGACAACCCGAATGCTCCTGGCGCATAGACCAACGGGACACCCTCACCGAACTGGGCGTAAGCGATGTTCAC
>JANLRX010000108.1:0-2592 GCA_031362025.1 Chloroflexota bacterium | reverse complement strand
GCGCCTGCACATCATCCAACCGCTCGCCGATCTGCCACAGCAAGAAGTCCGTGTCTCCGCGCGTGCCCACAACCGAATAGCTCCGAACCTGCAGCCTCTCGCTGAACGAATCCACGGCCGCTCCGAACGACTGCTTCGCGGCCTCCCGCTCGTCTGCGGCGATTGTCCGCCAAGCCGGATCGACCTTGAAGAACGAGAACTTGACGACCTGGCGCCGCATCGGGCCGTCGCCGTTGGTCTCGGTGTGCGCCGGCCTACCGCTCACGAGCTCTTCAGTTCCGTCTTAACGAGCCGCTCGACCCCGAAGTTGTCCGGGTACATCGTGGCGATCTGCGCGAACTCATCGGCCGTCAACGGCGCCACGTCCGCGCCCGCCGCGAACTCTTCGAGCTGATCGAGGTTGTAGATGTTCGGCAGCACCGACACTACGTTGGGCGATTCGAGCACGTACTGGATTGCCGCCTGTCCGATCGTGCGACCCGTGCCCTCCGCCAGGAACCCAACCTTGTCCAGCTTCTGCAGGCCTTCGACCAACCACTCGCGCGGGCGGTGGTTACGGTGATCGCCCGGCGGGAACGTCGTGTCGACTGTGTACTTGCCTTCGAGCAGCCCCGACGAGTGAGGCACCCGCACGATGACACCGACGCCGTCGCGCTCACACGCCTCGATCAGCCGTCGTCCCGGGTCCTGCTCAAACATGTTGTAGATGATCTGCAGCGTTGCGATATCCCGGTTGCGAGAGAACGCCAGCCCCTCCGCCTCCCATCCATTCGCCGGGCCGAGCGCCGCCGCGTAGTGCCGGATCTTGCCTTCGCTCTTCAGCTCTTCCAGCGTGGCGAACAGCTCGTCGTTCTGGACGGCCGACATCCTTGGGTTGTGGATCTGGTAGAGATCGATCGTGTCCGTGCCGAGGCGCTTCAAGCTCTGCTCGCAGGCAAACCGCACGAACTTTCGCGAGAAGTCTTGCGGGCGCTCGCGCTGGCCCCGCCGCTCGTCGTCCGTGTAGAAGTCGTACCCAAATTTCGTCGCGATCACGATCTTGTCCCGCACGTCGCCCAGCGCCTCCGCGAGCAGCGTCTCGCCGCGCCCGTCGCCGTACGTGTCCGCAGTATCGAAAAACGTGACGCCCAGGTCGAACGCCCGGCGCATCAGGTCGATCCCGACGGACTCGTCGGTAATCCCCCACCAAGTCGTCGAGACGGTCCACAGGCCAAAGCCAACGGTAGAGACTTCGAGATCGGTATCTGGAATCGTGCGGAACTTCATCGGAGCGCTCCTTCTATCGAGCTAATTATAGCCGCGCAAGTCTACTGAGGTTCAAGCAAGATTTGGGCAGATTGCCATCCAATTGTAGGGGCGCAGCACACTTGAAAGCGGCAGCTACAATCCTGTGACTACACCCCATGGAAGCCGGGATGGCCCTCGCACTGCTGGTGCTGCGCCCGCGGCGGTTCGCCGTGCACCCTCGCCCGCTACGTCACCAACATCACCGTCGCCACCACCACCCCATACACCACCACCGCCATCCGCAGGTAGACCGGCCCCAGCGCCCGCGCGATCCCCACTCCCAGGTACCCGCCCGCCAGCGACCCGCCCGCCATGATGACTGCCGGCAACCACTCCACCGGGCCGAACAGCGCGAAGTACACCGCCGCCAGCCCGTTCACGATCCCCGCCACCGCCCCCTTCAGCGCGTTCGACGACTGGATGTTGTCCGGCAAGAGGATCGCGAACAACCCGAGCAGGATGACGCCGAGCCCGGCTCCAAAGTAAGCACCGTAGATCGCTCCTAGGAATACCGTCCCGAACAGCGTGATCGGTACGTGATCGCCGCCACGTGACGTTAGGTTGCGCCCGGCCGCGATCGTCGACAGCCGTCCCTGGAACAGCAGCAGCAGCGCACCGAAGTAGATCAGGAACGGCACCACGTCCGCGAACGTGTCCCCCGGCGTGGTCAGCAGCAGCGCCGCGCCCACGAGCGCCCCCGCGATCGCCGGGATCGTCAGCAGTATCAGGCGCCGTCTCTGCTGGCCAAGCTCGTTCCGGTACGCGTAGGAGCCGCCCACCGTTCCCGGCCACACCGCCAGCGTGTTCGTCACGTTCGCAACCTTCGCCGGATAGCCAACCGCCACCAGCGCCGGGAACGTAATCAGCGTACCCCCACCCGCTACGGCATTGATTGCACCCGCGCAGAACGCCGCAGCGATCAACGCAAGCGCTTCCAGAAGGCTTAAGTCCATTGGTAACCGAGTGTGCCTTACTGCGCGGGGAAGGGGAAGGGAGCTATATCTCGCCCAGATAGTGCGCGCGGACGTCCGGGTTCTCCGCAAGCTCGCCCGAGGGCCCGCTCATCACGATCCGCCCGGACTCAATCACGTACGCCCGCTTGGACACGGCCAGCGCCTGGAACGCGTTCTGCTCGACAAGAAGAATCGTCGTACCGAGGCGGGTGTTGATGTCCTTGATCGTCTCGAAGATCACGTCCGTCAGGATCGGCGAGAGGCCCATCGAAGGCTCATCCAGCAACAGGAGGCGCGGCGCCGCCATCAGCGAACGGCCGATCGCCAGCATCTGCTGCTCGCCGCCCGACAA
>JANLRX010000104.1:0-3062 GCA_031362025.1 Chloroflexota bacterium | reverse complement strand
AGTGTACTGATTCGGGCTGTGGGTCCCACGCCTGTTCACTCGCGGAGAGCGAGGTAACCTGCGCAGGCAGCGGTGGGGGGGCGATGGACTACATCGACTGCTTCAACGATGGGACCTTCGGGCCGTTAATCTGCGGCACTGAAGCTGGGCCGCTGCTGTGCCTCGTCAATTTCGATGATTTCTTGGCATTCGTCTGCGCTGTAGTTTCGTCGTTCCCGAGCGTGACCTGGGCAGATGTGGACTGCGACGGCGAGATTAGCACGCGGGATAACCAGGCTCTGCTGCGGCGAGTGCTCGGAGGCACTCCCCTGTCGCAGACGGAGCCGTGCCCGAATCTAGGCGACCCGATTTCTTACCAGCCGGAGCGAATCGATGAGCTGGCGCAGGCGGGCGGAGGAAGTCGACCGGAGGCGGTGCCGCAGGGGGGATCCGATTCGCAGTTCCAGTGTATGGCCCACGGCATCACGACCCTATTGGTTACCGGTGCCGGTGACGTCGACAGCTACACCTGTATCTCAGATGAGGCCACGGTCGCCTGCTTTTCCGACGATCCGGGCCTGCTGGAGTGCGTTTCTGATGAACTTGATTCCACTTGCACGATAACGCCCAATACGGGGGGCACAGAGGCTGAGTGTACTGACAACGAGGGTGGCTCCCACGTCTGTTTCCTCGGGGTGGACGGGGTAGTAAATTGCGAAAGTACGGGCCCGGGCATGGACTACATTGATTGCTACAACGATGACGACTCGTTTGGGCCGTTAACCTGCGGTACGGAATCTGGGCCGGTGGTGTGCCTGGCTACTCCCGACGAATTCTTGACGTTCCGCTGCTCGGTAGTCTCGGGGTTTCCGTTCGTCGTCTGGGCAGATCTTGACTGCGACGGCGAGATTAGCACGCGGGATAACCAGGCCCTGCTGCGGCAAGTGCTTGGGGGCACTCCCCTGTCGCAGGATGAGCCGTGCCCGAACCTGGGCGACCCGATCTCGTTCCAGCGGGAGCGCTTCTACTAGAGGGCGCGCGGTCACGGGCTAGAGCGTCAGTCTGCGCTGGGGCCGCTCCGGTATATACTCGCGGCGATATGGAGTTCAGGTTCTCGCCGGTAGAAGAGGCGTTTCGCGCTGAGGTGCGGGCGTTTCTTCGCGCGGAGCTGCCCGCGGACTGGGCGGAGTCGGGCGGGGCGGGGAACCTGGGCGAGAGTGGCGACGACCGCGGGGGGTTCCTGCGGGAGTTCCAGAGGAAGCTTTCGGCGAAGGGGTGGTTGACGCTGGGTTGGCCGCGGGAGCACGGGGGGCAGGCTGCGGGCGTGATGCAGCAGGTGATCTATAACGAGGAGATGGCGTACAACCGCGCGCCGACACAGCTTGGGGTTGGGCCGGACCGGGTGGGACCGACGATCATCCTCTACGGGACGGAAGAGCAGAAGGCGCGGCACCTGCCGGGGATCGCGAACGCGGAGGATGTGTGGTGCCAGGGGTTCTCGGAGCCTGCGGCGGGATCCGATTTGGCGTCGCTGCAGACGCGGGCGGACCTGGACGGCGATCACTACGTGGTAAACGGGCAGAAGATCTGGACGTCGCTGGCGCACAACGCGGACTGGTGCGTGCTGCTGGCGCGGACGGACCAGGCGGCACCGAAACATAAGGGGATCAGCTACTTCCTGCTGGACATGCGGCTACCGGGGATCGAGGTGCGGCCGCTGATCGATATGACGGGGCGCCATCACTTTAACGAGCTGTTCTTCAATGACGTGCGAGTGCCGCGCGATTGCCTGGTGGGCGAGGAGAACCGCGGCTGGTACGTGGGCGCAGCGACGCTGGACTTCGAGCGATCGGGGATTAACCGAGTGGTGGCGGGGATCCGGGTGTACGAGGAGTTGCTGGCGTACGCGAAGGGCACGCGATCAAACGGGCACCGGGTGTTCGATGAGAAGGGTGTCGGGTTCAAACTGGCGGAACTGGGGTTGGAGTTCACGGTGGGGAAGCTGCTGGCGTACCGGGTGGCCTCGATGCAGGCGAAGGGGCAGGTGCCGAACGCTGAGGCTTCGATGTCGAAGATGTTTGGGTCGGAGTTGCAGCAGCGCTTGGCGAATGCGGGGATGCGGATCCTCGGGTTGGGCGGGCAGTTGCTGGAGGGGCGTTGGGCGCCGTTGGCGGGGCGGCTGGAGCAGTACTACATTTCGACGTCGGGGCTTACGGTTGCGGCGGGGACGAGCGAGATTCAGCGGAACATCATCGCGGGGCGCGGACTGGGATTGCCACGGGACTGAACGGAGTAGCCAGTAGCAAGTAACCAGTAGCCAGTAGCCAGTAGCCAGAGGTGCCACCGTCGGACTAACAAGGAATGCCTGGAGGAGATTCCGCACAACGAGCGAGCATGGCGATGTGTGGTGGTCCTCACCTCTAACCCCTCTCCCGTGCGCGGGGGAGGGCATTTCGAGTGGTGCATCGCGGAGGTTGGAATGACTAACATTGATTGATTTGAGCGGGGCTGAAGCCGCCGCGGCTACGTGGATGAGGTAGGTGACGGATTGTTCGGCGGTTCACTTTGCGCCGGTGAGGCGGCGGCCGGTTACGTGGTTCACGCATGTTCGGGTGATCCTGCTCTCGCTGGTGGGTGGGGCGATGGGGATCGTCGGGGCGTTCTTCGGGGAGTTGCAGACGGGCGGGACGATCCTGCTGGTGGTGATTGGGGCGCCGGTGATCGAGGAGGCGTTCAAGCCGGTCGGGGTGTACCTGGCGTTGCTGCGGTGGCCGGAGGCACTGACGAGCCGGTTCTATCGGGCGGCGTTGTGCGGGCTCGCGGGGGTGGTATTCGGGCTGCTGGAGAGCACGCTGTACGTGTATGTGTACGCGCCGGATGCGCCCGACTGGTTTCCGCTGTTCCGGTTCACGATCCCGGTGATGATGCATGCGGTGGCGAGCTTTACGGTGGGGCTGGGGATCGACCGGCGGCTGGGGGAGTGGGTGAACCATGGGACGCGGTTGCCGAAGCGGACGCGGAACCTGTATTTCCTCGGAGTGGCGATTCATGCGACGTACAACACGGTCGCGGTTATACTGTCG
>JANLRX010000074.1:0-3772 GCA_031362025.1 Chloroflexota bacterium | reverse complement strand
GAACCCGCAGTCTCCGCACTTGCGGGGCGGCAGATTGGCAGTCGTATCCATCAACGCCTAGTTTATACGCGACACCGTATCTCGTATACAATCGCCCCGAACGCTACTGACATGATGTTGTCATTTCGCTCGTCTAGAGTCGTCCATACAGACGCAAAAACAACCCAGAGGAGGTAAGGAGAATCCCATGAAAATCGCAAGTTTCCTGCTGAACATCACGAGTGACAATCCCGATCGGCTGATCGCGTTCTACCGCGACACCCTCGGCCTCGAGCCGAACCCGGACATCGGCGAGGGCGCGTTCAACATCGGCCCGGCCAACGTCCTGCACATCGACGGCCACAGCGACACCCACGGCATGACCAAGGAGCCGCAGCGCATCATGATCGATTTCTTCGTCGAGGACGCGGCGGCGGAGCAGGCTGCCCTCAAGGCCAAGGGGGTGAAGTTCTCCCGCGAGCTTGGCGTGGAGTTCTGGGGCGGCATCATCTCGACGTTCGCCGACCCGGACGGCAACCTGCTGCAGATCATCGAGTTCGACCCGAGCAAGGCGACAGCCCCGGCAACCGCCGAGGCAACGGCGTAATGGCAACAGCGAGCAAGACCCGCTCCCGGAAAGCCGGGGGCGGGTCAGCCGCCGCCTGGGACACGTTCGCGACCGCCGAGCCAGAGATGGCCGCAGTCCTCCGCAAGATCCTGGAGTGGATTCCGATCTCGTACATCGCAACGGTGCGTAAGGACGGTGCGCCCCGCGTTCACCCGTTCTGCCCGATCTTCGCGCGGGGCCGGATGTTCATCGCCATAAACCCGACCTCCCCGAAGCGCTGGGACCTCGCTCGCGACGGCCGCTACGCTATGCACGCGCTCCCCGGCAAGGACGACGGCGAGTTCTACATGACAGGCCAAGCCACGCTCGTCGAAGATGACGACATACGGCAAGCGGTCGTCGAAGGCGCGGGACACACGGTGCACCCGGCCGACTGGGTCTTTGAGCTGGGCGCCGAGTACGTCATGACGGCGCACTGGGAGAAGGTCGGCAAGCCGGACACGTATGCCGTGCGGAAGGAGTGGCGGGCGCTGTAGGGGCGAGGCACCTTGGGCACCAGAACGACATCCCGCCGTGCACGTGCCTCGCCCAGCGCCCTGGCTAGCGGCCGCGGAACACGGAGAGGCCCCACACCGCGCCGCGTTCGGGTGCGAACAGGAACGCGAGCAGGAACAATCCCGTCGCCGTTAGCACGATCGAAGCACTTGCCGAAACGTCCGCGTGCCAGGCGATGTACAGCCCGGCGACGGAGCACGCAGCCCCGATCGCCGCGGCCAGCAGCATCATCGAAAGCAGGCTGCGGGTGAGCAGCTGGGCCGTCGCCGCCGGAGTCACCAGCAGCGCTACGACCAGCACGATGCCAACGGTCTGTAGCGCGATCACTGTCGTCAGCGCCAGCATCGCCAGCAAGCCGAACTGGATCGCATCCACGGGCAGCCCGCTTGCCGCTGCCATCGTCGGGTCGTACGAGGTGAACAGCAGCTCTTTGTAGAAGATTGCGACGAGGCCCAGCACCAGCACCGCCACTCCGATCGTCAGCCAGACGTCGTTCCAGCTCACGCCAAGCACGTTCCCGAAGACGAACGAGAACAGGTCCGTCGTGTAGTTGTCCTGCCGCTGCACGATGAGGATGCCCAGCGCAAACATCGCCACGAACAGCATGCCGATCGCCGTGTCGTAACGCACAACGCCGCGGCGACCGATGACGCCGATAAGCAACGCCGTGATCAGCGCCGCGATTCCGCCGCCGATGTAGAGGTTCGCGTCCAAGGCAAACGCCACGGCCACGCCACCAAAACTCGCGTGAGGCAGAGCGTCGCCGACGAATGCCATTCCCTTCAGGATGACGAGGCTGCCGACAACGCCGGCGACCATGCTGACCACCACTGCGGCGATCAGGCCGCGGCGCATGAACTCGAACGTCCACGGGTCCTGGAAGAAGTTGACGATCTCTGACATCACGAACCTATGAACGTCTTGTCGCCCGCGCGGACGACCATCAGGTGCCTGTCGAAGGCGGCGTTCAGGTTTTCCTCCGTGAAGACGTCGTCAGGCCGGCCGAACGCGATCACGCGCTTGTTCAGCAGCACGGCGTGGTCGAAGTCCTCCGCCACGCAAGAGAGGTCGTGGGTCGCAACGAACAGCGTCTTTCCTTCCTCGCTCAACTGTTGGAACAGGCTCAGCAGGTCGTGCTGGGCGGTCGCGTCGAGGTTGGCGAGCGGCTCGTCCAGCAGGAGCAGGTCGGCTTCCTGGGCCAGCGCCCGGGCGATCAAAACTCGCCGCTGTTCGCCGCCGGAAAGCTCGCCGATCAGCCGCTTCGACCGGTCGACGAGGCGCACTCGCTCGAGCGCCGCCATCGCCAGCTCGCGATCGTGTTTCGACGGACGGCGGATGAGCCCGAGGCGGGCGTATCGCCCCATGACGACAACCTCCGCCACGCTCACCGGGAACGCCCAGTCGACGAGTTCGGACTGTGGGGTGTACCCGACGACGCCGGCCTTTGGCTTGCCGGACGAGCCGAAGATCCTCACCTCGCCGCGCCACGGTTTGACCAACCCGAGGATCGACTTCATCAGCGTCGACTTGCCGGAACCGTTTGGCCCGACGAGCCCCGCCAAGCACCCCGGCTCGATCGTGAAGCTCACGCCGTCGAGCGCGGTGTGGTTGCCATAGCCAGCCGCTAGGTCGTGGACGTCAAGCGCCCATTCAAAGGCCGCGGCTGGGTCAGCTGCCATTGGCGTCCCCCAGGCAACGGAGCAGTTCGTCGGCGTCGTACGTCATCAACTCAATATAGGACTTTACCGTGTCGTCCAACGCGTCGCTGTAAAGCTTGCACACCTCGACGCCGGCATCGCTCGCGATCTCCTCCAGGGTCTCGCTCACGGTGTTCACCTGCGGCTCCGTGAACACGGCCGGGATGTCCTCGCCCTGCGCAGTCTCGATGATGTTCCGGAGGTCATCAGGGCTCGGCTCTTCGCCTGGCCCTTCGACGACGAACCCCACGACTTCGAGGCCCGTGCTCTCGGCGAGATAGACGAAGGCGTCGTGCGCGGTGATGAGCTTGCGCCGGGCTTCGGGGATCGCGTCCACCTGAGCCTGGACATACGTTTCCAGGGCGTCGAGTTCCGTGAGGTACGCCGCGGAACCGGCCTGGTACGTCGACAGCCCGGCAGGGTCGATGTCCTTCAGCGCCGCGTAGATGGTGTTGATGTACCGCTTGACGTTCGTCACGTCCATCCAGAGGTGTGGGTTGTTGTTGATGACCTCCAGGCCGGGGTCCACCAGCTCCACCAACGGCACGTCGTCCGGGACGTTCGGCGCGATCGTGTTGTGCGCGAACGGCTCCAGGTCCAGCCCGTTGACGATGACCAGGTCCGCGTTCTCGAGCTTCGCCACGTCCTTCGGCGCCGGCTCGAACGTGTGCGGGTCAGCGCCGGACGGCACGAGCGCCGTCACCTCCACCCGATCGCCGCCGACTTCACGGATGAAGTCCGCGAAGAGCGGAAGCGTCGTCACGACCTGCACTTTGCCGTCGTCACCGCCGTCGTCATCATCACCGCAAGCCATGCCTGTCGCGATGAGACTGAGTATCATCGCGGTCCAAAAAAAACGCTTCATCCGGTTACTCCCGCCGGCACGCCGACGCGGCATTCCGCGCAGCGCCCATACAACTCCAGCCAATGGCCCTCCACCTCGTAGCCAGCAGCCGCTGACAGATCGTCGATG
>JANLRX010000057.1:0-11593 GCA_031362025.1 Chloroflexota bacterium | reverse complement strand
GCGCTCGACGCTGCTGCGGCCCCCGATCGTCCGGCGAAGCAGGTGTTCCTCCTCCACGGTGTCACCGGCAGCGGCAAGACCGAGGTCTACCTTGCGGCGCTGGACCACGCCGTCAGCCAGGGTAAGCGCGCGATCGTCCTCGTCCCGGAGATCGCGCTCACACCTCAGACGCTCCGCCGGTTCGGCGAGCGCTTCCCCGGCCAGGTCGCCGTCATGCACAGCGATATGTCCCTCGGCGAGCAGTTTGACGTCTGGCACGAAGTCCGAGACGGCCGCTACCAGGTCGTTGTCGGCCCCCGCGGTGCGCTCTTTGCCCCGCAGCCGGACCTCGGCCTCGTCATCATCGACGAAGAGCACGAATGGACGTACAAGCAGCAGGACGCTTCGCCCCGCTACCACGCCCGCCGCGCCGCCGAGGAACTGGCGATGCTCACGGGCGCCGTGCTCGTCCTCGGCTCCGCCACCCCGGACGTCGAATCGCACTTCCGGGCGCAGGAGGGCGGCTTCCGCCTGCTGGAGCTGCCCGATCGTCTCGTCCGTCGGGACGGCCACGTCGAGCCGGCGCCGCTGCCGATGGTCCAGGTGATCGACCTGCGGGAGGAGCTGAAGTCTGGCAACCGCAGCATCTTCAGCCGCTCGCTCGCCCGCGCCATCCAGGACGCGCTCGACTCGAAGGAGCAGGTGATCCTGTTCCTCAACCGGCGTGGCACCGCGTCGTTCGTCCAGTGCCGGGATTGTGGTCACGTCCCGGAGTGCCGCTCCTGCGCCGTCGCCCTCACCTTCCACGCCCCGGACGACAGGCTCGTTTGCCACTACTGCCACCGCCGCTACCCTCTGCCAACGACGTGCCCGCAATGCGGAGGCAGGCGCATCCGCCAGGTTGGGCTGGGCACCGAGCGCGTGGAGGAGGAGGCGAAGGCGCAGTTCCCCGGCGCTCGCACCCTCCGCTGGGACCGCGATGTCACCCGCGGCCGCGACATGCACGAGGCGCTGCTCTCACGCTTCCTCGCCCACGAAGCCGACATCTTGATCGGCACCCAGATGATCGCAAAGGGGTTGGACATTCCGCTCGTTACCCTCGTAGGCGTCGTCTCCGCAGACGTCGCCCTGCACCTCCCCGAGTTCCGCGCCGGCGAGCGCACGTTCCAGCTACTGGAGCAGGTGGCGGGTCGCGCGGGTCGTGGCCCAAAGGGTGGTCGCGTGATCATCCAGACGTACACCCCCGACCACTACGCCATCGAAGCCGCCGCCGGCCACGACTACCACTCGCTCGCCGCGCACGAGATCGAGTTCCGCCGAAAGCTCGGGTACCCGCCGTTCGGTCGGCTCATCCGCCTGACCTTCGCTCACACTAACCCAGAGTACGCCCAGCGCCAGGCCGTGATCATGACTCAGCGCTTGCGGTCGGAGATGGAGAAGCGAGGCCTACCAAACCTCGATGTGCTCGGCCCCGCCCCGGCCTTCATCCCCCGCATCCGTGGTCGCTGGCGCTGGAACGTCATCCTCCGTGGCTCCGATCCGGCCACCCTCCTCGGCCCCGAACCTCTCCCCCGAGGCTGGACTGTCGACGTGGACCCGATGTCTGTGCTCTGACAAGACCTGTCATCCTGCGCGCAGTTGGTCTTGCTCGCGGGAAAAATCCCCTATCGCGCAGGATCTGGCGGGGGGAAGAGCCTCCGCCGCGAACACCCCGTTCTAGGTAGCACGCGGCGCGTTCAGGCCGTCCGCGTAGCCTTTTCCCTGGCTACTGGCTACTGGCTACTGGCTCAGCGTCCTGTGATCTTGCGCAGCGCCGCGATCGCGGTTTCCGGTTCCATCCGCCGCGTGAAGTCCGGGTCGAGGTGTCGCGCCCGGATCACGCCGAGCTGGTCGATCACGAACGTTGCGGTGACCGGAAGGCGCCAGGCCGTCGCCGGGTTCAGGTCCGGAAAGCCGAGCTGCTGTAGCTCTTCGCGGAGATAGTCGGGCACTTCGTAGGTCAGGCCGTATGCGTCCATCGCCAGCCCGCGGATGTCGCAAAGCACCGGCACGTTTGCGCCCCACTTTTCCGTCATCTTGTTCCCGTTCGTCAGCGTCTCCGGCCCGACGAAAAACACATCGCCGCCGAGCGCCCGGACCTCGGGGTACACGCGCTCGTACTCCTGCAACTGCACGTTGGAGTACGGGCACCAGTGGCCGCGGTAGAAGCAGACGACAACCGGGCCAGCATCGAGCGCCCACGTCAGTCGCCGTCCCCGCCCGTCCAGCGCCGCCGCCAGGTCGATTTCCGGAGCGCGGTCACCGATCTCGGGAACCAGCGGTACAACGGCGGTCAGTAACTCCCCGAAAAGTTGCTGGTTCTGACCCGTGAGCTGGGGCAGGCGGGCAGCCGTGGCGTCGCGAAGGACTGCCAGGCGTGGCTCGAGTGTGGCGATCGCTGTCTTCTGCATAAATTTGGCCTCCGCAGAGTGAGATTCGCCGGACCCCGTCCGTGTTACGGCCCCGGCACCCGATTCTCTACATAAGTCGAGACTTGTATCATCGGACTCAGCACCCCGTGCCCATCGTTTAGGAGGCCCCATGTCCCGCATGTTCGATATCGCAGACAAGTACGTCGACGACATCGCCGCGCTTGAGCCGTCGCTGGCCACCGCCCTCGGCATCGCCGGCCACGAGCGCGAGATGCCCGACCTTTCGCCCGACGGCCCGGCCAAAGTCGCTGGCTTGAACCGGCGCGCTGTCACCGCCATCAAGGACGCGCAGATTGAGGGCGAGCGCGACCGCATCGCCCGTGACGTGATGCTGGAGCGTATGGGCGTCTCCCTGGAGATGTTCGAGGCGAAGGAGTACCTCCGCGCGCTACGCAACATCGCCAGCCCCCTCCAGGGCGTCCGCCAGATCTTCGACCTGATGCCCCACGAGACCGAAGAGGAATGGGCGAACATCGCCGCGCGACTCAAGCTCGTGCCCTCGACGCTTGCCGGGTACCGCCAGTCGCTCTCGGAAGGCCTGAGCCAGAAGCTGTACGCCAGCAAGCGTCAGGCCGAGGAGGGCGCTCAGCAGACACGCGTCTTCGGCGGGCTCGCCGCGGGTGAGGGCGCACAGTCGTTCTTCTCGAAGCTGAAGGAAGGCTGGGAGCGACAACGCATCGAGAACGGCTACTCCGACGAGCTGGACCGCGAGATGGAGGAGGGCACCAACGCAGCGTTGGAGGGGTACGCCGAGATGTACCGCTACCTCAGCGATGAGTACCTCCCCGCCACCAGCGAGCGCGAGGCCGCCGGCAAGGAGCGCTACCAGCTCCTCTCCCGCGCCTTCCTCGGCGCGACGCTGGACCTGCGCGAGACGTACCAATGGGGCTGGGAGGAGCTCTATCGCATCGAAGAAGAGATGCGGAAGACGTGTGACCAGATCATCGCCGGCGGTACTTTCGAGCAGGTCAACGAGCTGCTGGAGAACGACCCCGCGCGCGTCGTCGAGGGCGAGGACAACTACAAGCAGTGGCTCCAGGAACTCCACGACGAAGCGCTGGAGGAGCTCCACGGCAAGCACTTCGACATCCCCGACTCCATCCGCCGCGTCGAGGTGATGATCCCGCCCCCGGGTGGCGCGCTCGCTGCGTACTACACTGGCCCGTCCGAAGACCTTGAGCGCCCCGGCCGCACCTGGTGGCCGACCGGCGGCAACACCCGTTTCCCGAAGTGGGGCGATGTCACCACCGTCTACCACGAGGGCGTTCCCGGCCATCACCTGCAGGTCGCCACCGTCCGCCTCCGCGCCGAAGAACTGTCCCGCTACCAGCGCCTGCTCACCTTCATCTCAGGCCATGGCGAAGGCTGGGCGCTCTACTCCGAACGGCTGATGGCGGAGCTGGGATACCTCGACAACCCGGACTACTATCTCGGGATGCTGAGCGGGCAGGCGCTGCGGGCCGTTCGCGTCATCGTCGACATCGGCATGCACCTCGAGATGCCGATCCCCCAGACCGAGAAGTTCCACCCCGGCGAGGTCTGGAACTACGATCTCGCCGTGGACTTCGCCACCGAGCGCACCGGACGCCCACGCCAGTTCATGCAGTCGGAGATCGTGCGCTACCTTGGCTGGCCGGGGCAGGCGATCTCGTACAAGGTCGGCGAGCGCTACTGGCTGGCCGCCCGCAACGGCGCGAAGCTCGCCAAGGGAGATGCCTTCAACCTGAAGGAGTTCCACACCTACGCCCTCAACATTGGGCCGATGGGGCTCGAACAACTACGCAAGGAGCTGTCCTGATGTTTGACATCGTCTCACCCGAGATCGAAGAGTATGCTGCCGCGCACACCACCCCGTTGCCGCCGCTCCTCATCGAGCTGATCGCGGAGACGGAGAAGCGCTTCGGCGAACGCTCCCGGATGCTCTCCGGCGCACTGGTCGGGAACTTCCTCCAGACGCTTGTCGCCGCGACCGGCGCCAAGCGGACGCTGGACGTCGGCTGCTTCACCGGCTTCAGCGCCCAGATGGTCGCCGCCGCCCTCCCCGACGACGGCGAGGTGGTCACCCTCGAATCCTCACCAGAACACGCCGCTTTCGCTCGCACCTACTTCGAGCGCAGCGAACACGGCCGCAAGATACGCCTGCTCGAAGGCCCGGCGCTGGACGCGATCGCTACCCTCAGAGGCCCGTTCGACTTCGTCTTCATCGACGCCGACAAGTCGAACTACATCAACTACTACGACGCCGTGCTGTCGCTCCTCTCGGAGCGCGGAGTAATCGTCGCCGACAACGTGCTCTGGAGCGGCGAGGTGCTGGACCCGAAGGATGAGAACGGCCGCGCCATAGCCGCCTTCAACGACCACGTGGCCGCGGACAAGCGGACCGTAAAAGTGATGCTACCGGTGCGCGACGGCCTCCTGGTGATCCGGAGGGCTTAGCCGCAGCCGACGTTAGTTAGCCCGGCGACCACGCGCAGGACGAGCAGCGCATCCAGCGCCTCCACAATGCCGCTGCAGTCGACGTCGCCGTTGGACGGGCAGCCGCCGCTCTGCGTCTGTACCTTACCCGTCGTCCGCAGGATGTTCATCGAGTCTTCGAGCGTCAGTTCGCCGTCGCAGTCCACATCGCCCTTTAGCACCGGCGTCGGCGCGGGCGTGTTCGTGAACGTCGGCGCCGGGGGCGGGCTGACGTTCGGTGTGCGCGTCGGCGTCGGTTCAGGCGTTGGCGGCGCGGTCACCACCGGACTCGGCGCCCAGCGAGGCCCGTTACCCCCGGAGAAGTGAAGATGCGGTTTGCGGTATCATCGCGGCGCGGGAAACACCCGCGGGGAGGGAACAAAATGCTGGACACAACACGGGTTGCGGCGCGCCCCGAAGACGCCGGGATCGATTCCGAGAAGCTGGAGGCGGTCTTCGCCCGCGCCCAGCGTGACGTTGACGGCGGCCTCATCCCGAGCGCCCAGATCGCGATCGCCCGCAACGGCCGCGTCGCCGCGATGCGCACGATCGGGACAGCGGTCCAGGGTGGGCAGGAACGCCCCGCCACCGACGATACGCTCTACTGCATCTACTCCTGCACCAAGGTCGTCGTCGCCTCCGCCGTCTGGCTGCTCCTCGAAGAAGGCCTGTTGCGGCTCGACGAGCGCGTGGTGGACATCATCCCGGAGTTCGGGACGAACGGGAAGGACGTCATCACGGTCGAGCAGGTGCTGCTCCACCAGGGCGGCTTCCCCCATGCACCCTTCGCCCCCGACGATTGGGAGAGCAAGGAGAAGCGTCTCGAAGCGTTCGCGCGATGGCACCTCAACTGGGAGCCCGGCACCCAATTCGAGTACCACTCCACCTCCGCGCACTGGGTGCTCGCCGAGATCATCGAGCGCCGCACCGGCATCGAATACAGGACCTTCATCCGCGACCGTATCACCGCGCCGATGGGCCTCGATGAGCTCTACGTCGGCCTGCCCGACGAACTGTCGCACCGCTTCGCTGAGATCACCTGGGTCGGCGAGCAGACTCCCCCGCCCGGCGGCTGGACGGAGGTCACTCCCGAGGCCGTAATGGGGTTCAACAAGCCGAACCGTCGCCGCGCCGGTGTGCCGGGTGGCGGTGGCGTCACGAACGCGGCCACGATCGCGATGTTTTACCAGGTGCTGCTGAATGGAGGTTCGACGCCGGAAGGCCGCCGCGTCCTCAAGCCGGAGACGGTCGAGATGGCGCTCACCGTCCGTAACCGCCTCCCCGACAAGATCTTCGAGGTCCCGGCGAACCGTGGCCTCAGCATCATCATCGCCGGCGACGACGGGAAGTCGTTCATGCGTGGGTTCGGGCGCGTCGCCTCACCGCGGGCGTTCGGCCACGGCGGCGCGGGCGGTCAGATGTCCTGGGGCGACCCGGAGACCGGCATCTCCCTCGGCTTCTGCACCAACGGCTTCAACGACTGGATGACCGTGGCCCGCCGCATCACCGCGATCTCCAGCCTCGCCGCCGGCTGCGCCCTGTAGCGCCCGGTCCGAATGAACATGCGTCCGCTTGCCTGGATCGCCAGTCTGACGATTGGGATCGCCGTAATGGGCATCGCCGCGATCGCGATCTTCATCGGCATGGGCGTCAGCAACTCCGCCGAGGACGCGGCCGCCGAAGGGCCCAAGGTCGGAGAGCACTGGCACGCGATCTACACGATCACCGTCTGCGGCGTCCTCCAGCCGACCGCACCCACATGGGAAAGCGGCATCCACACTCACGGCGACGGCGTCATCCACAGCCACCCGTTCGAGAGCTTTGAAGAAGGTGATGGCGCGCGCCTCGTGAAGTGGTTCGAGTACGGCGCCGGCCTCCTGAGCGAGGACGAGTTGCGCATCCCGGGATCGCCGCAGACCTTCCGTGCCGGCGACGTCTGCCCGAACGGGGAGCCCGGCTCGATCCAGGTCCTCGCCAACGACCTGCCCGTCGATATCCCCACCTACATCCCGCAGGACGGGGACAGGATCGAGATCACTTTCGGTGGCGCGCCCTAAGCGCTAACCGGAGGCCGCTTGTTCGCCCAGGGTCGCGCTTCTTCGAGCTGCGCCGCTAACCGGAACAACGTCCCCTCGTCGCCGAACCGCCCGACGAAGTGCGCGCCGATTGGCAGTCCGGCCTCATTCCAGTACAGCGGCACGTTCATCGCCGGCTGGCCGGTCACGTTCTGGATCGGCGTGTAAGGCACGAACTCGATCGCCCGCTCGAACGCCAGCATCGGCTCTTCCGGCGTCGACACGATGTAACCCAGCTCCACCGGCGGCTTGCCCAGCGTCGGCGTCAGCCAAGCGTCGTAGCGCAGGTGGAACTGGGCGACGGTGCGCGACATCATCTGCAACTGCTGAATTCCCGAGAGGTAGCGGCTGGCAGGGACCTCGCGGCCGAGCTCGTACAGAGCCCATGTCAAAGGCTCGAAATCGTCGGACGTCGGCGTCTTGCCGGTCATCGCGCCGATCATGTCGATCGACCAGGCGTTGCCCGCGGCCCACAGGTCCGTGAACACCTGCGAAAGCGACTCCCCGTTGATCGAGGGCGACGCTTCCTCGACCTCGTGGCCCAGCTCTCGGCACAGCTGCGCCGCGTCTTCCACGGCGGCGATGCAGTCCGGGTGCAGCGGCACCCCGTTTGGCGTTCGCGTGGTGTACGCGATGCGCAGGTGACCAGGGTCAGCGCCGACCTCCTGCAGGTAGGGGCGCTCCGGTGCCGGGGCCGCGTAGGGATCGCCCGGCATTCCACCCTGCGTCGCGTCGAGCAGCGCAGCAGAGTCGCGTACCGACCGCGAGACACAGTGCTCGTTCACGAGCCCGCTCATGATGTCGCCGACCAGCGGCCCTGCGGTGATCCGGGCGCGCGTCGGCTTCAGCCCGAACAGCCCGCAGGCCGAGGCCGGAATCCGGATCGAACCGCCGCCGTCGTTGGCGTGCGCGAACGGCACCATTCCGGAGGCGACCGCTGCCGCCGAACCTCCGCTGGAACCACCGGTAGTCCGGCTGACGTCCCACGGGTTGTGCGAGGCGCCCCAGAGCCGCGGCTCCGTCGTCGGAACCAGGCCGAACTCAGGCGTGTTGGTCTTGCCGCAGATGACGAGCCCCGCCGCCTTGTAGCGCACCGTGATCTCGCTGTCGAGGGGCGAGACCGCGTCTTTCAGCAGCGATGTGCTCATGCTCTGCGGCACCCCGCCGTACATCGCCCCGAGGTCCTTCAGCAAGAACGGCACTCCGGTAAACGGCCCCTCCGGCAGACCCTTCTCGATCGTGCGGCGCGCCTCGTCGTACATCGGCCGGATGACGGCGTTGAGCTGCGGGTTCAGCCGCTCGATGCGCTCAATAGCGCCTTCGAGTAGCTCCGTCGGGCTGATCTGCTTGCTGCGGACAAGTTCGGCCTGTGCCGTAGCGTCGAGGAATGCGACATCGTTCATGGGGGCGTCTCCTTACGTCTGAATCAGCCGTAACGTGTCACGCCGCGCGGGTGAAGTCAAGCCGCCGCCGGGCCGTCTCTTCCAACTGGCTACTTGCTACTGGCTCCTTGCTACTCCAAAGGTTTCGCCGGTGGGCGGAAGGAGGGGGACCGCCCACCGGCGATGTCACCCGGCTCTCGGGGTGCGAGAGTGCCGGGCGAGGGGGTTGTCGTGTTAAGGGGCCGTCGCTTCCATTTCGACCCGCGCGCCCTGGGCCGCGTCCCACTCCTCGCGGAGGATCGACATGCGGAGGACGTCCCAGTAGCGGCCGTCCTGGTAGTAGCCGTCGCGCTCGCGGCCTTCCTCGACGAAGCCGACCTTGCGGTACACAGCCTGCGCGCGGTCGTTGAACGCGAACACACCCAGCGCGATCCGGTGCAGGTTCATCTGCTCGAACCCGAAGCGGACGAGCGTCAGCATCGCGTCGCTGCCGTAGCCGCGGTTCCAGTACTCCTTGTCGCCGATCATGATCCCAAGCTCGGACCAGCGGTCCTCCGGCCGGCCGTGGTGCAGCCCGCAGCTCCCGATGTGCACGCCTTCCTTCGTCTCGATTGCCAGAACCACATCGGTAAACGCGCTCTTCTTCGTCACGTCGGCGATCCACTCCCGCTCGAACGTCATGGAGTACGGATAGCGGGCCATGAGGGTGCGCGTCACCTCGCGGTCGTTGATCCAGCGGTACAGGCGCTCGGCGTCCTCAGGCTCCGGCGCCCGTAACCTGACCAGCTTTCCTTCGATCATCTCGTCCTCCTTTCGCTCGCCCGGAAATCTCTTCTGAATTGAAAAGGCCCGCCGCTTCTGCGACGGGCCTTTGGTGTTCCGGGACTGCTGAGTGGTTAGCTCTGATACACCTTGGCCCGCTTGCAGATGTGCTCATTCGTAAGCACGAATGCGCCGCCCATAGTGGACGGACATACGGACTTAGCGACGGCGTAGATGCTCAGGAGCCGGTTATTCATGGTCAGCGGATAGTAGCACGGAATTTCGGAAATCGTCAACAACGGGAAATGAGAAAAGCTTCTCGATCCACGTTGAGTGCGAGTCGGAGGTCGGGTCTGCGAGCCCGGCATTCAGGGAGAGAGCCCCCTGGCGGCCAGGGCCGAGTCCGTCGTCCTCATCGCTGCGGCTGGTAACGGGTGTCGGGTCTCGCTGGGATTGTCCGGTCGGTCTCCCGACGGCCGTTCCCGTGAGCCCCTTGCCCTCACCGCTTCGACTTGAATCGAGAAGCTGACGGGAGTATCGCCCGGGCCGGAAAAGCTGCCAATCCCTTTTTCCACAGCGTCAACAAATACACAACCAATGCAGGGATGCGTGGCGTTTTTGCACGAGCCAGCGTAGGGGCGAAGCACCCTTGTTGCCGAATGCCATTTCTTCGACGAATGCCCGCTTCGATTCCCAGCCACGCACGATCACGACGGTGCCTCGCCCAACAACGCCCGCCGTGCACGAACCCAGCGTTCTCACTCGACAACATCCCGCCGTGCCCGGTCCTGTCCTTCCCCCCACCCATCACCCATCGCCCTACAACGCTGCGTCGTGAACTACGCCCGGAACACCAACCGCCGCCGCCAATCCTCGCGCGTCTCCGGGAAGTCGCGGCGGAAATGCGCACCCCGCGACTCCTCGCGCAGCAGCGCCGCCTCCGTCACCAGCCGCGCGCAGGTCAGCATCCCGCGCAGCTCCACCGATTCGCGGTCGTGTGGCTCGGGCGGATGCGCTGCCCATGCCGCCAGCATCGACTTCGCGCAGTCCAGCGACTTACCGTCCCGAACCATCCCCACGTCCGCCCACATCATGTCCCGCAACGCCTCGCGCGTCAGAGGCGGCGCCTCGGTAGCATGCGGCTCGCTCAGGTGATGCACCTCCGCCGACGGTGGCGCGCACGTGTCCGGCGATTCCACCGTCTGTTCGATCACCCGCTTGGCGAACACCACCGTCTCCAGCAGCGAGTTCGAGGCCAGTCGGTTCGCTCCGTGGACGCCTGTGCACGCGCACTCCCCGGCCGCGTACAGCCGCCGGATCGTCGTCTCGCCGGAGGTGTTGGTGCGGACGCCGCCCATCGTGTAGTGCGCGGCTGGAGAGACCGGGACCGGCTGCTTCGTGATGTCGACGCCGTTCTCGCTGCAGAAGCGGTAGATCTGAGGGAACCGCGACATCACCAGCCCCGGCTCCAGGTGCGTCACGTCCAGCAGGACGTGATCGCTCATCGTCTGTGCCATCCGGTCGACGATCGCCCGCGCCACCACGTCTCGCGGCGCCAGTTCGCCGCGCTCGTCGTACTCGGGCATGAAGCGCACGCCGTTCACATCGCGGAGCAAGCCGCCCTCGCCGCGCACCGCCTCTGAGATCAGGAACGGCTGCACTCCGGGCAGCCGCAGCGCCGTAGGGTGAAACTGCACGAACTCCATGTCCTGCACCTCCGCCCCCGCCTCGAACGCCAGCGCGATCCCGTCGCCCGTCGCCACCGCCGGGTTCGTGGTCACCCGGAAGATCTGACCCGCGCCACCCGTCGCCAGCACGAGGAACCGGCAGTCGTACTCAGTGATCTCGTTCGTCAGCGTGTTCATCGCCCGTACGCCCGTCGCCTGCCCGCCCTCGCAGACGATCTCCGTCGCGATCGTGTTCTCCAGCACCGTGATGTTGTCCCGCCTTGCCACCCCCGAAAGCGTCAGCTCGATGTGCGCCCCCGTCGAGTCGCCGCCCGCGTGCAAAATCCGCGGCTGCGAGTGCGCCCCCTCCATCGCCAGCGCCACCTCGCCATGCAGCGTGTCGAAGGGCACCCCCAGCGCGACCAGGTCGCGGATCCGGTCCGCCGCCTCCGACGTCAGCACCCGCGCCGCCTCCTCGTCCACCAGCCCCGCCCCCGCGACGATCGTGTCCTGCAGGTGCTTCTCCGCCGAGTCCCCCGGCCCGATCGGCGCTGCGATCCCGCCCTGCGCCCACCGCGTGTTCGTGTCCTCAATGCTCCCCTTGGTGAGGACGGCGACGCTCCCGTGCTGCTCCGCAAGAATGGCGGCATACAGCCCGGCGATGCCGGAGCCGATGATCAGGTAGTCGTAGGACGTGGTCATGGGCAGGTCATCCAGGGGGTAGAATGCCGAGCATGGACGACCATATCTCTGAACTTTCGGGCAGGTTGAAGGACCTCGTTGTCGAAATGCGCGCTCTCGAT
>JANLRX010000053.1:0-4070 GCA_031362025.1 Chloroflexota bacterium | reverse complement strand
GACTCGAGATGAATCGGCGGAGATTTTTGGCAGGTGCGGCGGTGATGCGCGGGAGCTTGCGGCCGATGCCACGCTCGATCTCCTGGAGCTTACCAAGGTCAGCGGCACCAACGAGGGTGATCGCCTGACCGGAGCGGCCCATGCGGCCCGTTCGGCCCACGCGGTGGGTGAACAGCTCGTGGGTGTCCGGGATGTCGAAGTTGATGACGCGGGCGATGTGCAGGATGTCGAGGCCTCGCGCGGCGACGTTGGTCGCGATCAGGACGTCGGCCTTGCCGGAACGGAAGCGCTCGACCTCACGGTCGCGCTGGCCCTGACCGAGGTTACCCTGCAGGACGGAGACCTTGAACCCAAGGGCTTCGATACGGCGGCCGAGGTTGCGGACGCCGTGCTTGGTGCGGCCGAAGACCACGGTCGTGCCTTCGAGCGGCTCGCGGAGGAGGCGGACGAGCACCTGGAACTTGTCTTCGCGGAAGACTTCCATCGCTACGTGCTCGATCTCGGGCTCCTGGTCGGCGTCGCTCGCGGTCTCGATGACCAGCGGCTCGTTCTGGTGCTTCTTCGCGATCTTTTGCACCCAATCGGGCGTGGTCGCGGAGAAGAGCGCCGTCTGGCGGCTGCGCGGGGTGAAGGCGAGGATGCGGTCGACGTCCGGGGCGAATCCGCGGTCGAGCATCTCGTCGGCCTCGTCGAGAATCATGATCTTGAGGTTGTCGAGCTTCAGGGTGCGCTTCTTGATGTGGTCAAGCACGCGGCCCGGCGTCCCGATAACAACGTGCGAACCGGAGCGCAGTGCGCGTTCCTGGGGCTCGTAGCCGACGCCGCCATAGACGAGCGTGACCTTCACGTTGGATCCGGGGCTCAGGTCCTGCAATACGGAACCGACCTGTCGGGCCAGTTCACGCGTTGGTACGAGGACGAGCGCCTGGGTCGTGCGGTTGCCGGTGTCGATCGCCTCCATGATGGGGAGGGCGAACGCGAGGGTCTTGCCGGAGCCGGTCTGGGCCTGAGCGATGATATCGCGGCCCTCGAGCATCGGCGGGATGGACTTCTCCTGGATCGTTGTAGGAGTGTCGATCTTCATTTTGTCGAGCGCTGCCAGGCTGGAATGCCTGAGCGCAAAGTCATGGAAAGACGTCAAGAAACGGGGGTCCTTTCGGGGGAGTGGTCGTCGCGGAAAATAAGGAGATTCAACGAACTGGTACTTAATCTTTGGCTAGATTATACCTGAACTCTCCTAAATCTGCAAAGGTCGTGGCACTCGGCGCGGAGTAGTGCATGGCCGCCCCTTTGCGTATCTCGTACACTAACTGCTGCCATGGAGCAGATGTCGAAGAGCGAGCGTGTTTACGCCGCGCTGAAGGGCGAGGCGGTTGATCGCGTGCCTGTCTCAGCGTGGTGGCACGACTTCCCGCGCGAGTGGTCGACGGCTGACCTTGCGGAGACGACGATCGAGGCGTACCGACGCTACGGCTGGGACTTCATCAAGGTCAACCCGCGCTTCTGCTACTACGCGGAGGACTGGGGCACCCGCTACACCCGCTTCGACGACCGGATGCCAGAGATCGAGCACGCGGCGGTGCGCTCCGGCGATGATCTGCGCGCGCTTCAGGCGCTGGATGGGACATCGGGCGCGTTTGGCGAGCAGCTTGAAGCGCTGCGTTTGATTGCCGGCGAGCTGGGCGGCGAGGCGCCGTTCGTGCAGACCGTGTTCTCGCCGCTGGCGGTGCTGAGCCGGGTCACGGGCTCGACGCGCTTTGTGCAACGTCTGATCCGCGATCACTCGGACGACCTGGAAGTGGGGCTGGAGGCGATCACGCAAACGATGGTGTCGTACTCCCGCGCATGTTTGGAGGCAGGCGCGAGCGGCATCTTCTACGCCGCGGTTGAGTGGGGATCGGCGGACAACATCACTTGGGAGGACTACGAGCGCTTCGGAGTGCCGTACGACATTCGGATCCTCGAAGAGGTGAAGGGTGCGTCGTTCAATGTGCTGCACGTCTGCCGCGACCGGAACTACCTGCCGAAGGTGCTGGACTACCCGGTGGACGCGTTCAACTGGGACGTTGGCGGCGAGGGCAACCCGCCGTTCGGGAATGTGCTGGCAAACTCAACGAAGGCAGTGATGGGCGGCGTCCGGACGAGCACCATGCTCACGGGCACTCCCGAGGACGTTCGCGCCGAAGCGACGAAAGCGCTGGCCGAGACGCGAGGGACGCGGTTCCTGCTCTCGCCGGGGTGCTCGATCGATCCGCGGACGCCGGGTGAGAACCTGGAGGCGCTGGTCGGCACGGCTGCGAAGGCGACGGTATGAGCGTCTCGCTGGCACGGCGGGAGCTTGGGCGGGTTGCGCCGGGACGGCCGTCTGCGGTGACCATCGGCGTGTTCGACGGGATACACCGCGGGCACCAGCATCTCGTGTCGGTGCTCTGCGAAAGGGCGCGGGCGCAGCAACTGGCGGCGGTAGCGATCACGTTCAACCCGCACCCGCGCGCGGTGATTCGCCCCGGCACGCCGATCACTTACCTGACGTCGCTAGAGGAGCGGGTGGAGTTGCTGCAGGGGCTTGGCCTCGACGCTGTGGGTGTGCTGGCCTTCACTTCGGAGCTGGCGCAGCTTTCGGCGCGGGAGTTCCTCGCGTTGCTCGTGGACGAACTGCAGATGCGTCTGCTCGTCGTTGGGCCGGACTTTGCCCTCGGCCGGAATCGCGCCGGAACAGTAGACGTGATTCGGGAGATCGGCGAGGAACTCGGCTTCGGCGTGGAAATCGCGCCCATGCTCCAGGAGTCCGGCGAGAAGGTCGGCTCCAGCACGGTGCGGCAGGCGCTCGCGGACGGCGATGTCGAACGCGTGGCGCGGCTGCTCGGTCGGCCGTTCTCGCTGCGGGGGCCGGTTGTGACCGGCGATCAGCGCGGGCGGACGCTCGGCTTTCCGACGGCGAACATTGCGATCGGGCTGGACCGGGCGCTGCCGGCGTACGGGATATACGTCACGCGCGCCTACGTGCGGGAGAGCACCTACGCCTCGGCGACGAACATTGGCGTGCGGCCGACGTTTGACGTGGAGCCACGGCCGACCGTCGAGACGTTCATCGTGGACTTCGACCAGGACATCTACGGGCAGGAGCTGAAGATCGAGCTGCTGGCCCGGCTGCGCGGCGAAGAAAAGTTCGCTTCTGTGGACGACCTCGTGGCGCAGATGCACAAGGATATCGAGAAGACGCGGGTGTACTTCGCGGAGCACGGCGGGCCGTCCGGTGCCTGACGTCCGCAAGTCGACCGACGAAGAACTGCAGCGCCTGACGAAGCGGGCGGTCGCGGAGATCGTGCCGGAGAAGGAGCTGATCCCGGCGCTGAAGGCCGGGAAGCCGCTGCGGATCAAGATGGGGTTCGACCCGACGAAGCCAGTGATCACCCTCGGGTGGGCGGTGGGTCTGCGGAAGCTCCGCCAGTTCCAGGACCTGGGCCACACGATCGTCGTCATCATCGGCGACTGGACGGCGCGTATCGGCGACCCGTCCGGCAAGTCGGAGACGCGAGCGATGCTGACTGAAGAAGAGGTGATGGCGAACTCGGAGGCGATCCTCGCGCAGTTCTTCAAGATCCTCGACCCGGAGCGGACGGAGGTGCGGCGGCAGACCGAGTGGTTCGACAAGTTCTCGCTGACGGATGTCGTGCGGCTCACGGCGCGGTTCACTGTAGCCCAGTTGATGGAACGAGACGACTTCGCGAACCGGTTCAGCGCAAACGAGCCGATCGGCCTGCACGAGCTGTTGTACCCGCTGCTCCAGGGGTACGACTCGGTGGCGATTGAGTCGGATGTGGAGTTTGGCGGGACCGATCAGAAGTTCAACATTCTCGTTGGGCGGGAGTTGCAGAGGGAGCTGGGGCTGAAGTGCGGGCCGGCGGGGCAGGGACAAGCCGTGCTGCTGGTGCCGCTGATCGTCGGGCTCGACGGCTCCAAGAAGATGAGCCAGTCGCTGGGCAACTACATCGCTGTGGACGAAGCGCCGAACGAGATGTTCGGGAAGCTGATGTCGATCCCGGACCACGTCATCGCCGACTACTTCG
>JANLRX010000020.1:0-3997 GCA_031362025.1 Chloroflexota bacterium | reverse complement strand
TCCCCGCCGAGGACGCCGACGCTATCGTGCGCGGCCTCGAGGAGATCCGCAGCGAGATCGAGTCCGGCGACTTCCAGTGGCGCGAAGACCTCGAAGACCTGCACCTGAACATCGAGATGCGCCTCCGCGAGAAGATCGGCGACGCGGGCGCGCGCCTGCACACCGCCCGCTCCCGCAACGACCAGATCGCCACCGACGTGCACCTCTTCGTGATGGAGGCTTGCGACGCCGCCATCGCCGGCATCCGCGATGCCCAGCGCTCCCTCCTGACTCTCGCCGAGGCCAATCCCGACGCCGTCATGCCGGGGTACACGCACCTTCAGCGCGCGCAGCCCGTCCTCTTCGCGCACCACCTGCTCGCCTACTTCGAGATGCTCGACCGCGATGCCACCCGCTTCGCCAACGCCCGGGCCTGCGCCGACGAGATGCCGCTCGGCTCCGGCGCCCTGGCCGGCGTCCCGTACCCGATCGACCGCGAGTTCGTGGCGCGGGAGCTCGGGTTCGCCCGAGTCGCCCGCAACAGCATCGACGCCGTCAGCGACCGCGACTTCGCCGTCGACTACCACGCCGCCGCCAGCACCACGATGATGCACCTCTCCCGTCTCGGCGAGGAGATCATGCTCTGGTCGAGCGAGGAGTTCGGGTTCATCCGCCTCTCCGACGACTTCGCGACCGGCTCCAGCATCATGCCCCAGAAGCGCAACCCCGATATGGCCGAACTCGCCCGCGGCAAGACCGGCCGCGTCTACGGCAACCTCGTTGGGCTGCTCACGCTGCTCAAGGGCCTGCCGCTCTCCTACAACCGCGACCTCCAGGAAGACAAGGAAGCGCTGTTCGACACCACCGACACCGTCCTCGCCACCCTCGACGTCTTCGCGGCGATGATCCCCAGCCTGCGCTTCAACACCGAGCGCGCCGCCCAGGCCGCATCCGGCGGCGGCTACCTGCTCGCCACCGACGTCGCCGACTACCTCGCTCGCAAGGGCGTGCCGTTCCGCGAGGCCCACGGCGCCGTCGCCGACCTCGTCCGCTACGCCGAGACGCAGGGCAAGGCACTCGGTGACCTCACGCTGGAGGAATACCGCCGCTTCTCGCCCGAGTTCCAGGAAGACATCCTTGCGCTCGACATAACGTCAGCAATGGCCGCGCGGAACGTCACCGGCGGAACCGCCCCGAAGCAAGTGGCCAAGGCGCTCGCCGAAGCTCGCAAGCGCCTCGAGGCCGCGAAGTGACCAGCATCAAGCTCGCCCCGTCGATCGTCTCCGCTGACCTCGCGCATCTGGCTGACCAGGTCCAGCAGTGCGAAGCCGCGGGCGCGGAGTACATCCACATCGACATCATGGACGGACAGTTCGTCCCCGCAATCACAATCGGCTGGCCCGTCGTCGAAGCGATCCGCCGCTCCACCAACCTCGTCCTCGACGTCCACCTGATGGTCGTCGAGCCGGAGAAGCAAATCCAGCGCTTCATCGACGCGGGCGGCGACATCATCAACGTCCACATCGAGGCCGCCACGCACGTGCACCGCATCATCCAGGACGTCCAATCGCAGGACCGGAAGGCGGGCGTTTGCCTCAACCCCGGCACCCCCGTCGCCGCCCTCGACGCCGTGCTGCCGGAGGTCGATCAGGTGATGGTGATGGCGGTGAACCCCGGCGCCTCCGGCCAGCTCTTCATCGAAGCCACGGTCCCGCGCGTCGCCCACTTCCGCCGCGTCATCGACGAGAACGGCTACCGCGCCGAGATCCAGGTCGACGGCGGCATCACCACCGCCACCGCGCCTTCCTGCGCGACGGCCGGCGCGAACGTCCTCGTGGCCGCCAGCGCCATCTTCAACGACCGCGCGACGATCGGGGAGAACATCGCGGCGTTGCGGGAATCGATAGCGGCACTGCGGGCTTAGGGTGTTGCGGTGGGAATCTCGATCTCGATTCGGTTGTGTCCTTCGCGGAACATATCCGTAAACACCCGCGACACGTCCTCGATCTCCGACGGCAACCCCCCGTACTGCACGAGGTAGTCGGCCAGCGCCTGCCACTGGGCTAGCGTTTGCGCGCCGATGGCTGACGGATCGCCGGCCTTCGCCATCTCCAGCTCCGTGTCCAGCATGAAGCGCTGATGTTCCGGATTCTCCTGCGGCGCGTACTGCATCACGATGTCGATCGCCTCTTCGCGGTGCTCGTCTGCGTACTCGATCCCCCGCAGCGCCGCCTTGATGAAGCGCGCCACGATCTCCGGGTTGTCCGAGATGTAGTCCTCCATCGCCACGTACGTCAGCCCGAGCGTCGGCGCCCCGTAGTCCGCGGCGGTGAAGACAGTCGTCTCGTACCCCAGGCGTTGGAGCGTGTCCGGCTCGTTGGAGAGGAACACCGGGAAGATGTCCACCGCGCCCTCCGTCAGGAGCTGCGGTTCGAAGCCCACCTTCACCTCCTGGATCGTCGAGCGGTCCACGCCGGTCTCCTCCACGATCGCTAGGTAGTCCGGCGTCACGGCGCTGCCCTTGTATCCCGCCGTCTTCCCGGCCCAGTCCACCGGCGACGCGATTCCCGAGTCCGCGAGCACGGCGAAACCCTGCTGCCCCGTCTGCCCGATCAGCGCCAGCGAGACGACAGCCAACTGTGGGTCGCTTGTCCACTTCTCGAGGAGCGCCGTGGCGTCCGAAGTCGAGAACTGGACCTCGCCCGAGGCCAGGAAGCGGAAGTTCTCGCCGGGGTTGGAGTGCTGGATATCGACGTCCAGGTTCTCCTCCGCGAAGAACCCCATCTCCTGCGCGACGTACACGCCGACGAACGGCAGGTTCGCTTGCGGCTTGAACCCGGCCATGAACGTCACGCTGTCGGGCTCGCCGGGCGTTTCGCTCGCGCCGACCGTCGCGGATAAGGACGCGGGCGCGCTCGTTGTCTCGTCTACGGCATCGTCGTCGTCATCACCGCAGGCCGCGAAGAGGGTGACGATTGCGAGCAAGATGAACAGGGGGAAGAGCTTGCGTATGGGCATGGCGGTGACTCCTAGCGAGAACTTCGTACGGATTCGTGCCAGAAGAGCAGCCGCCGTTCCAGCAATGACAGGGCAATTTGGATAATGACTCCGATAAAGGCGAGCACCCCTACCGCCGCGAATAGCGTCGGCGTGTCGAGGTTCGCATTCGCGACGCTGATGACCACGCCAAGGCCACGGTCGCCGGTGAACCACTCCGCGACGACGGCGCCGATGAGCGCGAGCGGGAACGTGATCTTGAGCGCGGTGAAGATGTACGGGAGCGAGCTCGGCACGCGCAGCTTCCAGAACACCTGCCAACTGGAGGCACGGATCGAGCGCAGGAACTCCAGCGCGCCGGGGTTCACGTCGCGGAAGCCGGTGATGCCGTTGACCAGCATCGGGAAGAACGACAGCATCCCGGCGACGACGATCTTCGGGCTGTTGTTGAACCCGAGCACGATCACCAGCACCGGCGCGATCGCGACGATAGGCGTCACCTTAACCAGGATCGCCAGTGGGAACAGCGCCCGCTCGACGAGCCGCGAGTGTGCCATCGCCACGGCCAGCGCAATCGCGATTGCCGACCCGGCGACGAGTCCGAACCCGGCCTCGTACAACGTCCAGCCAGCCTGCCGCCAGAAGAACTCCGGACGCTCGAAGAACCGCTCGACGATCGCCGAGGGCGGCGGCATCACGATGATCGAGATGTCTTTCCAGGCGATGTACCACTCCCAGAACCCGAGCACCACGACGAAGACGATTGCGGGCGGCAGGACCCAGCTGGCAAGGGCGCTTGCGATGTTTCGGACGGTCATGCTGCCACCTTTAGGAATCCGCGCAGGTAGTCAGCGTAGTCGAGGAACGCGGCGCTGCGCTCGATCTCCTGGGTCCGTGGCCGTGGCAGCTCGATATCGAGGTCCGCAACGACACGGCCGGGGCGAGGCGACAGGACGACGACGCGATCCGACATTGCGACGGCTTCCGTGATGGAGTGCGTGACGAAGAGCACCGTCTTCCG
>JANLRX010000006.1:0-4290 GCA_031362025.1 Chloroflexota bacterium | reverse complement strand
AAAATGAGCAATGAGTCCAGCTCGTTCGGCAACCCACCACCGCAGTTCAAGTCACCCCAGGTGTGCTGCGCAGTACCATTGACACTGACTTTGTCGCCGATTCCAACACAGGGGGCTTGACCGCCCAATGGCTCGTCCGCCGCGCCGATGAAGATGGCAAGGGCATCAAGCGCAGACACGCCGCCTGTGCAATCCATGTCACCCCAAGCGTTCAGCGGGTCGTTGGTGGTGAGCACCCGGAAGAACGGCTCGCTGCCGCTGTCGGTCAGTTCATCCCCATACATCTCGTTGTGCATGACGAGGTTCGGGCAATTGTCGCCGGCGCCGGCGCGGAATAAGGGATCTCGAGGTCCGGACCAGCCCAGGAAGCGAAAGGAAAACGCCTCGGTGCCTGTGACGGGAATGTATCCGAAATCCATGTGAGCGGTCGCCGGGGAGTTCTGGCCAGTCTGGTAGTCGGGAAGTTCCACGCTGAAAGTTGTCGTCGCTTCGGAAGGCCCCACGAACGTGCTCGAGCGGAATAGTTCAGCTGTGATGAACCATAAACCGGACTCGTAGGTACCGAACATCTGCATCTCGATGGCGACAAAGGGTTGGTCTACGGTGAAGGTGACGCCGTAGTACAACCCCTCACCTTCGCCGACGTTCGACGGTTGGCAGTCCAGCACGGTGATATCACCGTGGGCCGCCGCACCACCTGATCGCAATATCGCGAAGGTGAGCACGACGATCGTCGCCAGGGCGAGTGTGGTCGAGATCAGGCTTCGCACCACGCCCCAGCCTACTCAGGCATCGTTGTCGTGCTGCGGGCGGCGAGCTGCCGGTCCACGAGCAGCAGACCGGAGGGGCTATCGCCGGCAAGCTCGAGCATGCTGATGATCTCCGTCGGTGCGTTCTCTTCTTCGACCTGCTCGTTGACGTACCAGTCCAACAGCGTCTGCGTCGCGTAGTCCTTCTCGCCCGCAGCCAGGCCATACAGGTTGTTGATCGCCGTGGTCACGTCCTCCTCGTGACGCAGAACGTTGCGGAAGACGTCCAGCAGGTCGGTGTACTCGTCCGGCGGCTCGGCGATCGCCTTGAGGCGCATCCGGCCGCCCCGCTGCGCAACGTAGTCCACCAGCTTCGTGGCATGGACCAGCTCCTCCTGCCACTGGAGCCGCAACCAGGACGCCGCGCCCTGCAGGTTGTGCTCGTCGGCCCAGGCGGACATCGCCAGGTACACGTACGCCGAGGCAAGCTCGCGGTTGATCTGATCGTTCAGGGCGTCTGTAATCGTCGGGGAGATGCGGGGCATTGGGCGGCTCCTTCACATATCGGTTGCATAGGTGAGGATACCATTTGGGCGTATGAGGTTCGATGACGGAGCGACGGTCAAGCCGTGCGCGCTTCGACGCCGAGCTCTCGCAGGAGTCCGAGCACGCGCCTCCGGATGTCATCCCGGATGCTTCGCACGATTTCGATCGGCTTTCCCGCCGGGTCTTCCAGTTCCCAGTCCAGGTAGCGCTTGCCGGGGAAGACCGGGCAGGCGTCGCCGCAACCCATAGTTATCACGATGTCGGCGGCGCGTGCGGCTTCGTCTGTGATCCCCTTCGGAACTTCGGCCGAGATGTCGATTCCGACTTCCCGCATCGCCTCTACTACGAGCGGGTGCAGGTCGCGCTCCGGCACAGAGCCAGCTGAGCGGACACCCACAGCATCGCCGCCGAGAGTCCGCGTGAAAGCGGCCGCCATCTGCGAGCGCCCGGCATTGCCGATACAGACGAAGAAGATCTCGGGCTTATCGGGGCTCATCGGGGCTCCTTCGCGCTGGGCTCCGGTGGGGCGCGGAGTATCTCGTAGGTCACCACCGCTAGCACCGCACCCACGATCGGCCCAGCCCAGTACACCCAGTGGTAGTCCCACACACCCGATGCCACCGCCGGGCCGAACGAGCGCGCTGGGTTCATCGACGCGCCGGCCACCGATCCCCATCCCGTCGCCGCGAACGCGACATAACCACCGATGGCGATCGCCGCGAATGCACCCTGCGCACGATCGTCCGTGGCGACCGCCAGAATGACCATCGCGAGGAAGAGCGTTAGGATCACCTCTACAACGAGCGCGGAGTCCCAACCGCCAATGTTGGGGACGGTGGCGGCTCCATCAACGTCGGAGCCGAGCACGGCATAGATCGCGAGGCCGCCCAGGACCGCGCCGATAAGCTGCGCAGCGACGTACGCCACGAACTTCACGTTATCGATACGGCCCAGCAACCGGAAGGCGAGCGAGACCGCGGGGTTGATGTGCGCGCCGGAGACGTGACCGAATGTGAAGATCGCGCTCATGACGATGAGCCCGAACGATAGCCCCACGCCGACGTTTTCGACGCCACCGCTGGATGCGGTGTTCACGGCGGCGGCGCCAGGCCCCGCAAACACCAGCGCGAACGTGCCAAGCGCCTCCGCGAGATACGGCGCAATCGGGTGGCGGTGGACGCGTCTATCGCTCACTGCGTTGACGGTACCCCTCGAAGTATTCTGGCGGAAGCCGCTGCTCGTCTCATGCCGCGATTTTAACAGAACGATTACACAATGTATTGACAATCATCTATATCTTCCGCTAATCTCCCGTCATGGCCACTACAAACGTACGCACACTCCAGTCCCCAACGACGCTCTGCTGCCCCATCGATGAAGTAGCGCCGGAACCGCGCGATGTGGAGTCCGCCGCCGCCGTCTTCAAGGCGCTCTCGGATGAGACGCGGCTGCGGATGCTCAGCGCCATCTCACACATGGATGAGATGTGCGAGTGCAACATCGTGCCAGTGTTCGGACTGTCGCAGCCCACGATCTCGTACCACCTCAAGGTGCTGCGCGAGGCCGGCCTCATTACATCCGAGCGGCGCGGGCAGTGGGTGTGGCATCGCGTGAACCAGAAATCCGTATTGAACGCCGTACGCCAGCTCTCGGAGATAGCCGGATGAGAAACATCCCGAGCGAAGACCTACTCCAGGTCGTCGGATGCGAGATCGACCAGCGGCCCACCGACGCCCCCGGCATCGACGAGATAGCGGCGCTCGTCCTCGGCGGTTCGCGCGTACCGGGCGCGCTCTCGGTGCGGTTCCCGGCGGATGCCCGGGCCACGGTCGAGGCGTTTGCCGCGGCGGAGCGCCAGTGCTGCGGTGGTATCGGCTGGCTGGTCGAGGGTGGGACAGACGCCACGCTGACAATCAGCACCAACGACACCGCGCTTGATGCGATCGAAACCATGTTCGCCCAAACGGAAGTATAGAAAGAACTCGATAGGAGGCATCCCATGGCCACAAGCAACGAGATCAAGACAGAGGTGCGAAAGCGCTACGGCGCCGCCGCGAAGAAGGCCGCTGCGTCTGAACAGGCGAGCTGTTGCGGCTCGATCGATGACTCGGCGATCACGTCCAGTCTGTATAGCACAGATGAGCTGCAGCACCTGCCCCGCGAGGCCGTGATCGCATCGCTCGGTTGCGGAAACCCCGTGGCCGTGGCGGATCTCGCAGCCGGTGAAGTAGTGCTCGACCTCGGCTCGGGCGGCGGCATCGACGTGCTGCTCTCCGCGCGGCGGGTCGGCCCGACCGGCAAGGCGTACGGACTGGACATGACCGAAGAGATGCTGGACCTCGCGCGCCAGAACGCCACCACAGCCGGCGTCAGCAACGTCGAGTTCCTGCGCGGTGAGATCGAGAGCATCCCGCTGCCGACGGACACGATCGACGTCATCATCAGCAACTGCGTGGTCAACCTCTCGCCCGACAAGGATGCGGTGCTTCGCGAGACGTTCCGGGTGCTGAAGCCCGGCGGCCGGATCGCCATCTCCGACATCGTCACCAAGGACGAACTGCCCGCCTCAGTCCGCGACAACATGGCCGCGTGGACCGGCTGCATCGCGGGCGCGCTCGGCGACACCGAATACCGCAAGAAGCTCGCCGCGGCTGGCTTCGAGGACATCGACATCGAATCGTTCCGCGAGTACATGAAGGGCGACGCCGGCCTCGAAGGAGCAGAGGGCACAGGCATCTTCAGCGCGGTCGTCCGCGCCCGCAAGCCCGGTGGCACAACGAAGGGCGCCTGGGAGCCGATCGCGGTGCTTTCCACCCCCGCCGGCGCCGGCACTTGCGGATCGGACAACTGCTGCTAGCGGCACAACAGAATCGCAATACGCAGGGGCGCACCGGCGATGAGTTCGGTGCGCCCCTGCACTACAATTGGGGCATGTGCAGAAGCATCAAGCAGCTACGCCGGAAGGACGACCCGGCAACCGAAGAAGAGATCCGCG
>JANLRX010000506.1:0-7361 GCA_031362025.1 Chloroflexota bacterium | reverse complement strand
GGGTGGCGGGGGGTGGGTCGCCGTTGCGGCCGATTCCCTGGCCCCGGCGGGGGCGGGGGTGGGTGGGGCGGTCTTGTTTGTCTCTTTTTGGTTGCCCGCGGTGGCCCCCCACCTCGCGGCCGCTCGACTGTCCTTCAAGTGCGGATTGGATGGCATCGGGGTCTTCGGGAACCGCCTGGCCGGCGGTGTTGTCGAAGACGAGGCGACCTTCGGCATCGTATACGCGGATGAAGTGCTCGCCCTCGAGTGGGTCGCCGGGAAGTTGGACGCCGGCGACGTCGAGATCGTTGTCCTGGATGACGACGCTGCGGACGAGGTCCTCGCGGGCCTGGATCGAGTCGTCGAGGTTGGAGTAGAGGCTTTCGCGCAGGGCGAAGTAGACGCCGACGCCGACAGTCGCGAGGGTGACGGCGAGCAGCAGCATGTACCAGATGGTCAGGCGGACGCGGAGAGAGCGGAGGGGGCCTGCCGTCATTCGGTCTGCCGGTCGGAGAGCTTGTAGCCAGCGCCGCGGACGGTGTGGAGGAGCTTCGCGCCGGCGCCGTCGTCGATCTTGCGGCGGAGGTTCTTGACGTGCACATCGATAACGTTGGTCGCGTTGTCGAAGTCGTAGTTCCAGACGTGCTCGGCAATGACGGTGCGAGTGAGGACCTGGTTCGGGTGGCGCATCAGGTACTCGAGGAGGGCGAACTCCTTGGCGGTGAGGTCGATCGGGCGACCGGCGCGGGTTACTTCGCGGGTGGCGGTGTCGATCGTGAGGTCGCCGACTTCGAGGAGGTTGCCGACGAGGGCGGGCTCGCGGCGAATGAGGGCGCGGATGCGGGCGAGGAGTTCCGCGAAGGCGAACGGTTTCACGAGGTAGTCGTCGGCGCCGCTGTCGAGGCCACGAACACGGTCGGCGACGGCGTCGAGGGCGGTAAGCATGAGGATGGGGGTGCGGACGCCGCGCGAGCGCAACCCGCGACAAACCTCGATGCCATCGCGGCGGGGGAGCATCACGTCGAGGACGATGACGTCGTAGTCGGCGATGCTGGGCCACTGTTCGGCCTCTTCGCCGTCGTGCGCGACGTCAACGCCGTAGCCGTGCTCGGTCAGGCCGCGCGTGATGAAGTCGGCGATCGGCAGTTCGTCTTCGGCAAGTAGTATTCGCATTGCCACCAGTTTACGTGGCTGAGGATGAAGAGTGGGTGAAGCGCCCTCACCCCTACCCCCTCTCCCGTGCGCGGGAGAGGGGTACTCTGTTTGTCACTAAAGGACGGTTTGGGCCAGAGAGCAAATGCTGCTGGCCTAGCGGCGGCGGAAGATGGTGCGGAAGATCATCCAGGCTCCGAAAGCAGTGACCGCGGTGGTGATGATGCGCGTGTAATCCAGGATGGGGATGAGGCGCGTGTCGTCTTCGGTGATTTCGAGGACGCCGACGGGGTGCACGCGGACGGAGCCACCGCCCCCACCGCCACCGCCAACGCTGGCTTCTTCGCCGTGGCCGTTGCTGGAGGGAGCGGCCGCGCCGCCACCGCTGCCGCCACCGAAGGCGTAGGCAACCGCGGCGACGGGGATGATGGTCTTTTCACCGATGCGTCGTTCTTCGCCGTAGACGAGCTCGACACGGGCAGTGGTGCGGATGCGATCGAGGATTGAGCCGACGACTCCTTCCCCGCCGGACCAGGTGGTGTCTTCCATGGTGGGCCTCCTTCTGTGTTTCGGGGCTCTAGTCGGGGCTGGGGCCCCGACCTACCGGGATAGGGGTTCTCGTGGGGGCGGTATTCGGTTGGTCAGGTGCGGCTGGCGACGACGAGCAGCCAGTTGCGGGGTGAGGTAGTGATGCCGAGCTCTTCGAAGGCTTCGCGGGCGCCGGTGATGAGGGAGCGGGCGCCGGCTTCGAGGGGGACGCCGGGGAGGACGCCTTCGATCCAGAGAGAGTACTCGCTGATACTTTCGAAGCCGCTGAGGGGCACCTGAACCTGCATCACTTCCGACGTCTGGATGGTGAACCCGTTGTCTTCGAGCATGGAGACGTACTCGTCATCGGTCAGGCGGTGGCGGGCCTCGACGCGGGTCTTGTCGGGCATGACGCCGTACTCGGTCTTGAGGGCGCGCAAGGACTTGATCATCCATTTGCGGTAGAACAGTTCGGCTTCCGGCGGCTCAGCGCCCTGGTAGAACGAGGTGTTGAAGGAGAAGGTGCCGGAGGAACGGAGCGTGCGCTTGATCTCGTCGAGGACGTGCTTCTTGTCTTCGACGAGGTGAAAGGCGTTGCAGAAGAAGACGGCATCGACGGGGCCGAGAACGATCTCGTTGAGCATCTCGGCGCTGCCCTGGACGAAGCGGACGACGGAGTCGGGAAGGTCCTGAAGGTTACGGGTGGCGGCCTCGATCGCGACGAGCGAAGGCTCGACGGCGATGACTTCGGCTGCGTGGCCAGCGACTTGCTCGGCGATGAGACGGGTGACGGCGCCGGTGCCTGCACCGAGGTCGATGACGTGCTGGCCGCGGCGCAGGTGGGTTAGCTCTACGAGGCGCTTGTTGACGTCCTGGTAGAAGGGGTGCTGGGCGAACTTTTCTAGCGTGTACGTTGGCGCATCAAGGGCCGGATCTTCCGTCTGCGTCATACCTTTGCCTCGCTCAAGGTTAGTACGCGGTCAAGTATACGCCAGCCGACCTCGTACTTAGTCATGAGCGGAAGCTCGTCCTTGTCGCCGTTGCGGTCCACCAGGATGACCCGGTTGTTGTCGACGCTGAAGCCGGCGTCGGTGGCCGTGATGTCGTTTGCGGCGATGAGGTCGAGGCCCTTGGACTGGATCTTGGACTTGGCGTTGGCGAGCAGGTCCTGGCTCTCGGCGGCGAACCCGACCTTGACGAGCCCGGCGGGGCGGCCAACCTCGGCGAGGATGTCCGGCGTGGGCGCGAGGGGGAGGGTGAGGCTATCGCGGCCAGCGCGCTTGATCTTCTGGTTGACGGGTTCGGCGGGCTGGTAATCGGCGACGGCGGCGGCCATGACGAGGGCGAATGCGTCCTGGCTCTCGGGCACGATGGCGTCGCGCATCTGGGCGGCAGTCTTCACGCGAACCGTCCGCATGCCGTAGGGGTCGTCCAGAGACGAGGTGCCGGTGACGAGCACGACGTCGGCACCCCGGTCGCGGGCGGCCTCGGCGACGGCGAAGCCCATCTTGCCGGAGGACTCGTTACCGACGAAGCGGACGGGGTCGATGAACTCGCGGGTGCCGCCGGCGGAGACGACGACCTTGCGGCCGGCGAAGTCGCCCGCGCGACCGACCATCGTGCGGACTGCGCCGACGATTGTGTTGACCTCTGACATACGGCCCCAGCCCATCTGGCCGGAGGCGAGCCGACCTACCTCCGGGCCGACGACATCGACGCCGCGGAGGAGGAGAGTCTGGAGGTGGGCTTGGGTGGCGGGGTGCTCCCACATCTGCGGGTCCATGGCCGGGCAAAGGATCATCGGGGCCCGGGTGGCGAGCGCGGTGAGGCTGACGAGGTCCTCGGCGAGACCGAGGGCGAGGCGGGCCATGATCGTCGCTGTGGCGGGAGCGATCACCATGAGGTCGGCGCGGCGGGCGAGCGCGATGTGCAGTTCTTGCAAGCCGGAGTCCGGGTCGAACATGTCGGAGAAGGCGGGGCGGCCGGTGACGCTCTGGAAAGTGAGTGGGCTGACGAACCTGGTGGCGGAATGCGTGAGGGCAACGTCGACGTTCGCACCAGCCTGGGTTAGCTTGCTCGCGAGGTCAGCGGCCTTGTAGATGGCGATGCTGCCGGTGACGCCGAGGACGATGGTGCGGTCGGTGAGGTTGTACATCAGGTGCGGTTCAGTTCGTGGATCAGGCGCAGGCCTTCGAGCGTTAGTTCGGGGTGTACGTGATCGATGACGGTGGTCTCGCTTCCGATGATCTCGGCGTAACCGCCGGTGCCGATGACGGTGGCGTTGCCGCCCAGCTCTTCTTTCATGCGGGCGACGATGCCTTCGATCAAGCCGACGTATCCGAAGAGGATGCCGGACTGAATCGCGGTAATTGTGTTGCGGCCGATCGCGGTCTTGGGGCGGACCAGTTCCACGCGGTAGAGCTTGGCGGCGCGGCGGAAGAGTGCCTCGGAGGCGATGCCGAGGCCGGGAGCGATGGCGCCGCCAAGGTAGTCGCCCTCGGCGTTGATGGCGTCGAAGACGGTGGCGGTGCCGAGGTCGACGACGATCAGCGGCGGGCCATACTTGTGGATCGCGGCGACGGCGTCGGCGACACGGTCGGCGCCAACTTCGCGCGGGGAGTCGTAGACGATGCGGAGGCCGGTGCGAATGCCGGCGGTGACGTGCAGGGGATCGACCTGGAAGTAGCGCTTGCAGAGCTGGTCGAAGCGAGGCTCGAGGTCCGGGACGACGCAGGCGATGACGGCCTCGGTGACGTCGGCGGGGGAAAGGCCCTCGTGCTGGAGAAGGCTAAGGACGAGGACGCCATACTCGTCGGTGAGCTTTTCGATGTCGGTGGCGAGACGCCAGGTCGCGCGGAGGACCTCGCCGTCGTAGACGCCAAGCGTTACGTTCGTGTTTCCGACGTCAAGTGTAAGTAGCATGATGCGCCCTGCTGAGCCTCGTCATTATAGGGATGGGGCGAAAGGGGCAGCAATACGGATGCTCGGGGATTGGCCCTGTCGGGAGACGGCGCGAGAAAGTTTAGCGGAGGGGGTTGACAGCGTTGTGGGTAACTTTTTAGTGGCCGTGTTGGTGGAAAAGTGTTCTTCATCAAACCTCATGGAAAGGGGCTTTGAAGGGCCGGTTGGGAGGTTTTACAGGGGGTTACAAACACGAAAGATAATGGGTGTATGGATGTTCTTTCCTCCGTTCGGTAAGGGAGTCAAGTTAACGGCCTCGTTAACATAATTCGATTGACGCCCTTGCGTCGCGGTTGCTAAATTTCCGACATTCCGCTCCGAGCAATCAACCTTCCGCTCCCAGAATCTATTTTACGGAGGCGCTCCAACCATGGCAGACCCTACTGCACAGCGCGTCTGGGATGCAGCCCTCGGCCAGCTCCAGATCAAGGTCACGCGTCCGAACTATGACACGTGGCTGAAGAACACGCAGGGACTCCGCATCGAAGATGGTCACTTCGTTGTCGGTGTGCCCACGGAGTTCGTCAAGGAATGGCTGGGGTCCCGAATGCAGGGACTCGCATCACAGACTGTGGGGGGCATCCTCGGCCAGCCGACAGAGGTCTCGTTTGAGATCATCACTTCGCACGTAAACGGAAACGGACACCAGCCCGCACCCAGCGGGAGCCGGCGCACCGCCACCGCCACTGCCGAAGCCGACCTGACGCTTGCTGAGGCTTCCCCGATCCACACCATAATCTCGAGTCCGCTGCTCCGGCAGCGGCTGAACCCGAAGTACACGTTCCGCTCGTTCGTCGTTGCGGACTCCAACCGGATCGCGGCGGCCGCGGCGATCGCTTCCGCGGAACGGCCGGGGGAGGACTACAACCCGCTGTTCGTCTACAGCAGCCCGGGCCTGGGCAAGACCCACCTTTTGCAGGCGATCGCCCTGCGCGCAGGCCAGGCCGGACGCAACGCGTTGTACGTCACCTCCGAGCAGTTCGTGAACGACTTCGTGACGTCCATCGCCCAGGGGCGCGGCGACGAGTTCCGGCGGCGCTACCGCTCGGTCCAGTTGCTGATGATGGACGACATCCAGTTCCTGGCGAACAAGGGCCGGACGCAAGAAGAGTTCTTCTACACGTTCAACGACCTGCACTCCAACGGTTGCCAGGTCGTGGTGGCGAGTGACCGGCCACCGAGCGCGATCCAGGGCCTCGAGGCGCGGCTGGCGTCCCGGTTCCAGTGGGGACTCGTCGCCGACATCCAGCCTCCGGACGAGGAGACTCGGCTGGCGATCTTGCAGGCGAAGGCGAAGGAACAGCGGGTCGAGATCTCGGACGAGGTGACGCGATACCTGGCCGACCGCGTGCGAGACAACATCCGCGCGCTGGAAGGTTGTCTGAACCGCGTCGTCGCGTATGCCAGGCTGACCCGCAGTGCGATCAACCTGGAGACGGCGACGAAGGCGTTGGCGGCGCTGACCCCGAACGTGGCCTCGCCGGCTGACCCGCAGGCGATCATGCAGTCGGTCTCGGCGTACTACGGGGTGTCGCTGCAGGCGATCACCGGGAAGAGCCGGGCCAAGCAGATCGTGGAGGCGCGTCACGTGGCGATGTATCTGTTGCGCGAGGACGCCGAGCTGGCGCTGAAACAGATCGGGCTGCTGCTAGGACACCGCGACCACTCGACGGTGATCCACGGCGTGCAGAAGATCACGAACTGCCTGATTGCGGATCCAAGGCTGAGCGCGCAACTGTCGGAAGTGCGCGCGCAAGTTTCCCACTAGTCCACCCACATCCGATCCAGTAAGCCCACAGAGGCCGGGAGTCTCGCTGAGATATCCCGGCTTCTTGTTGTTATGCCGCTGTTATGGTTTCGGGGGCGATTGTTATTCCACTGCAATCCACGCGTTTCGCACGAGCGCCAACAACTTACCCCCAGCACGATCCGGATACGGCGCCAACACGGCCAACACCACTACTAACTACTACTACTAAAGGCTAATAATCCTAAATTCATATAATGGGTGGATGATTGATCGTGTTGAGATAAGTGTCCGCGGTGGAGATGGCGGAAACGGGATGGTTAGCTTTCGCCGCGAGAAGTACGAACCGCGCGGTGGACCAAACGGCGGTGACGGTGGGGATGGCGGCGACGTTGTCTTCGAGGCGTCTCGGTCTGTACGCACCCTGAAGGAGATGGGCCGGCGGCGGATCTATGTGGCCGATCGAGGTGGGCATGGCGGCAGCTCGGACAAGCATGGCCGCAACGGGGAAGACATGGTGTTGCGCGTGCCGGTCGGGACGCAGGTGACGGAACTCCTGGCGGACGGAACGGAAGAGGCGGCGGGCGACCTGACGGAACACGGCGCGCGGGTCGTGGTCTCGCAGGGCGGGATTGGCGGCTGGGGGAACGCCCGGTTCAAGTCTTCGGTCCACCAGTCGCCAAGGATTGCGCAGTCGGGACAGGTCGGCGAAGAGGTGCGGCTGCGGCTGGACCTGAAGATGCTGGCGGACGTGGGCCTCGTGGGGCTGCCGAACGCCGGGAAGTCGACGCTGCTGACGCAGATATCGGCGGCGACGCCGAAGATCGGGGCGTACCCGTTCACCACGTTGGAGCCGAACCTTGGGGTGGTAGACATGGGCTGGGAACGGTTCGTGGTGGCGGACATCCCAGGGCTGATCGAGGGGGCGCACGCGGGGGCGGGGTTGGGCCTGGACTTCCTGCGGCACATCGAGCGGACGCGGCTGATGATCCAC
>JANLRX010000491.1:0-4466 GCA_031362025.1 Chloroflexota bacterium | reverse complement strand
AGTCGCCGGGTTGGATGTCCGCAAAGATTTGACCGTCAAGGAACAGCGTTAGCTCTTCGTCCAGTTCGGGCATCACGGGAGAAGGCGGGCCCTCGGAGCCCGGCGTCGCGGCGCCGTCTGACGCCTGTTCTGTTGGCACCTTGGTACCGACCGGCGTGATTGCTCCGAGAGTGCTGTCGGGGTCGCTATCGTCGCCGCCACACGCAGCCGCCGCGAGGCAGGTAATGGCTAGCGTGACGATGAGAAGGTTCTTCACTTCGACAGACGCTCCTCGAACTGGCGGATCTGGTCCTCGAGGCGCTTTTGCATCCAGGACATCGTGAAGTCACCGCGGGTGCGCTCAAGGATGCCGCGCATGGCGTCGGCGGTGCGACGGAGGCCGCCGGTAACGCCTTCGGGGTAGTCCATCGTGACGAGCACGTCGTAGATGTCGCCCATCACGCGGAGGGCGTCTTCGCAGTGTTCGATTTCGCCGGCGCGCATGCGGTCGAGGAGGTGACGGCGGAGCTCGCCAACGGTCTCACCAAGGCCATTGAGCCAGGCCGTTGGCATGATCCCGAGGTCCTCCGGGCGGGGAAGGGGGCGGCCCGCGATCAGGGCCAGGGTGCAGTTGGCTTCGGCGAACTCTTTCTGGGAGTCGTGGACGTAGCCGGCGTAGTAGATGTCCTGGTGGTTCACCAGGTTCTCGTCTGTCTGGCGGAGGTTGTCGCGCGCTTTGGCGATTAGCTCGTCAGCTTTCGCGAACTCGCCGCGGTGGGTGTTGCGGATGGCGTTGGCGGAGAGGCGAATGACCTCACGGGTCAGCGCGAGAGCCTGCTCACGGGCGCGGTGCTTCGCCTCCAGATGCTGGCGGATGTCGTCGGCGATGGTGTTGAGGCCGTCGGCGTTCACGGGCCAATCATACAGCGGCGCTAGAGGTCCTTGACGGGGTCCGGGAAGTCGCCTTCGCGGGCGGCGTCGATCATCTCGCGGGCCTCTTTGGGCATATCCATCCCGAACTCGTCGAACTTCCGCTCCGCCCAGCGGCCGATTTGGCGTGGGTCTTTGTAGTCTTCCAGGCGCCGCGGTTCGTCGCCGAAGTCACGCTGGATGTCAGAAGCAGAGCGGTGGTGGGCAAATTTGGAGAACGCGCGATCCAGCTTCTTCGAGCCGCAGTGGCGGCACTCGGCGTCGGGGGACGCGCTGACGCTGCGGGTGAAGACGCTGGTCAACTTTCCGCACTTGGCGCAGGTGTATTCGTAGATTGGCATGGTTACAGATTACAGGTTAACTCCATTCATGCCGAAGTCCTCACCTCCTGAGTATTTGATGCGTGACCACGTTGTCGAAGCCCCACGGCTTGAAGACGGGGTGGTGTCGGCCCTTTGCACCGATATAAGTCCCAGTGAAACACGCGGCAGATTTCGAACCTGGAGCACCACGGGGAGACGTGACGGGCATCTCTTCGCAGGCTTGTTTACCTGTGTTACTCTCATTAATACTCCGGATACAAGGGGGAGAAGCAAGTGGCCAGCATGGGGGACACCGACAGACGCTTCAACATCCGGCGCTTTTTGAGCACCCAGGGTCAGGCTGTGCGCACGAATCTGGATGTCCTGCTGAAGTGGCGACCCGGCGCTAAAGACGCTGCCGAGCTCGCCCTGATCCTCGCGGCTCTTCCGATCTACTATCTCGTCCGCGGTATTACCGAGACACGAGTAGACGAAGCCGTAGCACGCGGCATTGACATCGTTCACCTCGAGAGGAATCTGGGCATCTTCTGGGAGGTGGAGCTGCAGAGCTGGATTCTTTCTTACGACTGGTTCGTGAAATTTCTGAACTGGTTCTACCTGTTCGGACACTTGCCGGTGATCGCCATCCTCGCTGTCTGGATGTATTTCTGGCACCGGCCGCAGTATCTGCTGATGCGCAACGCCTTCCTGCTGTCGGGGGCGATCGCGCTGTTCTTTTACGTCAACTTCCCGACGGCGCCGCCACGCCTACTGCCAAACGAAGTGGGATTCGGGTTCGTAGATACGGTGGCGACGCAGTACGAGGAGAGCCGGCCTCTCACACCAAGCTGGTTCGTGAACGAGTACGCCGCGTTCCCGAGCATGCATATCGGCTGGAACCTCCTGGTAAGCGTGGGTGTCTGGATGGCCTCGCGGAACCCGTTCGTGCGGGCGTTTGCGGTGCTTATGCCGGTGATGATGTTCACGGACATCATTCTCACGGCGAACCACTACTTCATCGACGCATTTGCGGGCACTGCCGTCATGCTGGTCGGGCTGGGGGTCGCGCTCGCCGGGCGCTGGCTGGCCATGCGCATCGTCTCGCCCGCGAGTAAAGAGGCGAGGGAGAAGGGCTGGGTCAGCTGGATGTACTGGCTCTGCGGGGTCTCGTACACTGCCCCGGAGCAGAACCGCACGGCCTCTGGACACTCCCGCACGCAGACAGCATAATCCTGCGTAAGGTGACATTCCCCCCGCGAGTCAGGAGCACCGCTCTTGCAGGTTAAGAACCTGCTCTCTGCCGTCCCCCGCGTGCTCTTTTCAAACGCACCCCTCGACGCTCAGCTGATCGTCACGCGGCGGTGCAACCTCTCCTGCGGCTACTGCTCTGAGTTCGATAACTTCTCGGATCCTGTGGAGACTGAGATCCTGAAGCAGCGGATCGATATTCTGCACCAGCTCGGCTCGGTGAACATCACGATGCTGGGTGGGGAGCCACTGATGCACCCAGACTTGCCGGAGCTCGTACGCTACGCCGGACGCAAGGCGAACGTCAGCGTCGTGACGAACGGGTTCCTGCTGCGGAATGGCGTGATCGAAGCGCTGAACGAGGCTGGGCTGAACAACCTCACGGTTAGCGTGGATACGCTCCAGGCTGACCCGTCGCGGTATATCCAGAAATCGTTCCGCTCGCTGAAGACACGACTCGCGCGGCTGCAGACACTCGCCAAGTTCGACGTTCACGTCACCGCAGTTCTCTGCGAGTCGTCGAAGGACGACTTCCGTGAGCTAATCGACGAGATCGGCGGGATGGGGTTCCGGATGTCGGTCAACCTGATCCACAACGCGAAGGGGTACGTGACGATCAGCGGCGAACCGTACGTCGAGCTATACGAGGATTTTTACACGAAGGGCAAGCCGTTTACGTTCCTGGACTATGAGTACGGCAAGCAGCTGCTGTCGGGCGAAACTCCGGACTGGAAGTGCCGCGCGGGCGCCCGGTACCTGTATGTGGACGAGCACGGCCTGGTGCAGCTCTGCGCCTCGCAGCTGGGCCGGCTCGCGAAGCCGCTGGTGGAGTACACGCAGGCGGATCTGAACGCGAACGCCAAGACGTACAAGGGTTGCGAAGAGGGTTGTTCCGTTGGGTGTGCCTTCCGCTGCTCGCTCGTGGACAACGACAAGCCGGCGTTCCTGAAGGCCGTGGCCCAGGGTTACAAGCGCGGCACGATGTTCGACAACAGCCGCAAGAAGCCGCGCGCCCCGAAGGTGGCCGCCGAGCCAGCGCTCTCCGACGACTAGCGCAGGCTGTTCGCGACTATTCCGCGATAACGGCGTTTTTGAAGTGTTCGAGCGAGAGGAGGCGGCCGTCCGGGGTGAAATCGATGGCGATCACGTCGATGCGGCGGCCCTCGGGCAGATCGTCGCGGTCGGCGCCGTAGGCCTCGGCGAGAGCGACCATGCGGCGCTGCTTGGCTGGAGTCACGGACTCGACGGCGGTACCCATGCGGGTGCCTCGGCGAGCGCGGACCTCGACGAAAGCCAGGGTTTCGCCATCGAGCGCGATGATGTCGATCTCGCCCTCTCGGGTGCGCACGTTTCGGTCGACAACGGCGTATCCGCGGGCGAGCAGGTGCTGTTCGGCGAGGCGCTCGCCCATCTGGCCGAACGCGCGCCGTGGATCTTCGCTCAATAGGCTCCCTGGCGTTCGAAGATGCGCCGCGGGTTGTCGACGGTCATTGTCGTGATCTGCTCGTCGGTGACGCCGGCTGCTCGCAGAGCGGGGAGGACGTCGTCCGGAATGTGGTTGAAGTGCCAGTTGGGCAGAACGTTCTTCAGGAGCGCGGGCTCCGCCCAGTCGAAGTAGCAAGAGGCGTCGTGGGAGAGGACCATCTTCTCCGCGTATCCGAGATCACAGAGCTTCTTGATCGTGGCCACACGCTTGTCTGTTGGCAGAAAGATGTCGATGCCGAAGCGGTCCATGCCGATGTAGGAGCCGCGATCGCAGATCTTGCGGAGGTAGTCGATATCCTCCGAGTCGCCGCTGTGGCCAATCACCACACGGCTCAGGTCAGCCCCCTCACTCTCGAAAACGTCTTGCTGCTTGAGTCCGACTTCACTCGCGGCATGGGTGTGCGTGGATATCGGGACACCAGTGCGTCGGTGGGCCTGCGCCGACGCTTTCAGGATGCGTTCGACATCTGGGGTGACGCCTGGTTCGTCGGTGGCGCACTTGATGATGCCGGCCTTGACACC
>JANLRX010000514.1:0-2262 GCA_031362025.1 Chloroflexota bacterium | reverse complement strand
TCGAGAGGCGAGCGGTGGTTGTAGCCGCGGTGGGTCATTTCGGCGGCGGTGGTTTCGTGGCGGAGGAAGAGGGCGTGTATGCGGCCGCGCCAGCGCTTGGTTTCGGGGTGGTTTGCGTATCCGGAGCGGTCTTGCGTGAGGACGGTCCAGAGGCCGTGGATCTCGTTGTGCTGGGCGAGGAGGTGCTGGCGGCAGAGCGTTTGCGGCGGCAGGTCCCAGACGCGCAGGGGACTACGAGGCGGGTGCGGGTACGGGCGCCGTGATGCCGACGCCGGCGAGCGCGGTGCGCTGGGCCTCGAACAGCTCGAGGAGGCCGGCCTGGCAGAGGTCGAGGATCTCGTTCATGTGGTCCCGGGAGAAGGGGTGGCTCTCGCCGGTGCCTTGCAGCTCGACGAACTCGCCCAGCTCGGTGCCGACGACGTTGAAGTCGAGCGCGGCCCGGAAGTCCTCTTCGTACGGCAGGTCGAGGAGGGCGATGCCGTCGCAAACGCCGGCGCTGATCGCGGCCACGGCGCAGCGCACGGGGATCGCGGTGTAGGCGCCGGTGTCGATGTACTTGTGCATCGCCTGGACGAGCGCGACGTAGGCGCCGGTGACAGATGCGGTGCGCGTGCCGCCGTCCGCCTTGATGACGTCGCAGTCGATCGTGTACGTACGCTCGCCGAGCAGGTCGAGCCGCGCGATCGAGCGCAGGGAGCGGCCGATGAGGCGCTGTATCTCGGCGGTGCGGCCGGAACCGGCGCTGCGCTCGCGGGGGGTGCGGGTGAGGGTGGAGCGCGGGAGTTCCCGTACTCAGCGGTGATCCAGCCTCCGCCGCTGCCCTGGGCGAAGCGGGGGACGCGCTCCTCGACGCTGACGGCGCAGAGGACGGAGGTGCCGCCCATCGTGATGAGGGCAGAGCCTTCGGCGTGTTCGAGATAGCCGGGTTGGATGGTGACAGGGCGAATTTCGTGCGGCCGGCGGCCGTCGGAACGGATCATCTCAGCGAGTATATGCTACGGGCTCGCGCTGGCACTCGTGGGCGCGCCGGGTGTCTCGGCAGCGATGAGGGTGATCGGCAGCTGGATGACGTTCACGCGGCTGCCGTCGCGAGCGCTGATCTCGTAGAGTTGGAGGCAAGCGTCGGTCGTCTCATCGACGTAAAAGGGCACCTGCACCTCGAACGGTGAGAGCGTCTGGCCTTCCGCGGAGCGCGCCGGGAGGTCGTCCACGATATGCGTGCCGTCCTCGGCGATGACCGCGACTTTGAACTCCGCCTCGAAGAGGGCGGCGAGGCCACTCACAATGATCGGCGAGCGTACGTCGTCGCCGGACTCCGGGCTATCGATCTGGAAGACTTCGGAGGGGTCGACAGATGGAGTCGGATCAACAGATGGAGTGGCATCAGGGGTAGTAGTGATTACGTCATTGTCGCTTGGACCCGCCGTCGCGGTGGCGCCGGGCGGCGGGCAAGCGCCGTCGCCGCTGGAGCCGTCGTCGTCATCTCCGCCGCTACAGGCCACGAGGGCGACGAGTCCCAGCAACAGCAGCGCGGCGATCAGGTACTTCATACGTCTGGCATTCTACCGTGGCTACGGGAGTAGCGTCACCGGCACCTGCACGATGTCCGTGAGGGTCGTGCCGTCGGCGTTGCTGATGTCGTAGACCTGGAGACAGGCGACGGTCTCTTCGGTGACGACGAACGGGACGTCGACGGAGAACGGCGCGAGGGTCTGCCCTTCGGACGACATCGCGGGCATGTTCTCGACGATGTAGTTGCCGCCAGCGTCGATGATGCTGATGTTGAACTGGGCCTCGAATACAGCGATCAGGCCCTCGACGTGGAGCGGAGTGGCTGAGGAGTCGCCGGGAGCGGGCTGGTCGACCTGCACCTCGTCGGCGGTGGCGGGATCGGTGTTCTCGGGGCAAACGTCGGCAACGGTCGGTTCGGCGGTTGCCGTCGCGGTGTCGGTTGCGGCGGTCGTTTCGGTGGCTATCGGGCCGTTGGTCTCCGTGGAGGCGGAGGTTGTCTGCGTTACGGTCGCGTCATCGTCGTCGTCATCATCGGAACAGGCCGCGAAGACAGGGAGCAGGAGCAGGATGGCGAGGAGAAAGTACTTCAACATGCTTTGTAAACGCTGCCGGGAGCCCTCCGGTTGCGCTGGGCGAAGACGAAGGGGGTGTTGACGACCGAATGGCACGCAAGGGCGAGGCGCTCGTCATCCGTTGAAGGGATGCCGTGCTGGGGGGGGGGGGGGGGGGGGGGGGGGGGGGGGGGGGGGG
>JANLRX010000456.1:0-1853 GCA_031362025.1 Chloroflexota bacterium | reverse complement strand
GGCGGATGCGCGCAGGTCGGCAAACGGGGCGTCGGCGGCAGCCTTCTTGGCGGAGAGGACGACGTCGTATCCGCCGGTCACCTCGGCCTCACGAGTGATTTCGCGGAGGCGGCGGCGGACGCGGTTACGCACCACAGCACCCCCCAGGCGCTTGCTGGTGACGAATCCGTAGCGGTTGTGATCGACAGTGTTCGGCAATGCTCGTAGGACTAGCAGGTTGTCATTCCAGGCGCGTGCCTGCTGGAAGACGGCGTCGAACTCACGCTTGTGTCTGAGTCGCAGGTCGCGTGGTAAGCCCAACCCGGCGTCTGCCTGCGGGTGGGGGCTCGCCTCAGACGGTGAGCCGCCACCGGCCCTTCAGGATTCGGCGCTTAAGGACGGCCCGCCCGTTGCGGGTAGCCTGACGGTGCATGAACCCGTGCCGCCGGGCGCGGCGTCGCTTCTTTGGCTGATAAGTACGTTTGGGCAATGGGCGCCTCCACTCCTTGCCTTACTCGAATATCCGAAATTTTGGCGCGTGCCCCGAATGGGCCGCGAATAAGGCGCGCCAGCTAGTGATTATAGGGTTCGCCGAATACGAGGGTCAACGGACCCTAAGCCAGCACCCCGTGCTTCTTGAGTAGCGGTTGGCTGTAGGTGATCTGGCCGGTCAATTCCTTCGGCTCGCACGTCGCGAGAATAAGGGCGGCGCGGGCCATATACTCCACCGGTTCGGCGCGCGGGTCGCTGGCGTCCTTGACGAGCTTGTGGAAGAGCACACCGGGCGACGGCACGATGCCTTCCGGCGAGAGCGCGTTCACGGCGATGCTGTCCTCGTAAAGCTCCGCGGCGAGGCCCGATGAGAGGCGCTCTATGCCAGCCTTGACGACGCCGTAAGTGGTGCCGCCCATCCGTGCGTATTCGTACGGCGCAACCGGGTGAATCGCCGCGCGAGAGGAGATGTTGACGATGTGCCCGCGCCCCGCCGCGAGCATGTCCGGGAGGACGGCCTGGCAGAGGAGCATCGGTCCCGTCAGGTCGACGTCGATCATCTTCTGCCAGCGGCGCAGCGGGAACTCCTTGATCGACGTGTAGTAGGTGAGGGCGGCGTTGTTCACGAGCACGCCAACCGGCCCGTACGTCGAGCGCGCCGTCTCCACCAGGCGTTCGATCTCCTCCGGGTCGGAGACGTCGGCGCGCACGGCTGTTGCGTCCCCGCCCGCGGCGCGGATCTCGGCGATCGTCCCGTCGAGGCTGCCTTCGAGCTGGTGGTCGCCCTCGTGCTCCGTGCGCGCGGCGGCGATCACCTTCGCGCCTTCCGCGGCGAACAGCGTCGCGATCTCCTTGCCGATCCCCCGGCTCGCGCCCGTCACGATGACGACGCGCCCATCAAGTTGTCCCATGTCGCACCCCCTTTATTATTTCGATTTCTGATATCAGGTTGGCGCCTGTGCTATCCACCGACGCGCCAATTGGTCGCTCGTAACCCAGGATCACGGCTCCGTCAGCGATGTGGCCCCGTATCAGCGTCAGGCTACGAGCGATCTCATCGCTAGGGCCGCGCTGCTCGAGCAGTGTCTCAACAACGCGTACCTCTTTGCAAAGCTCCTTCGCAGCACCTTCGTCCCTCTCACGCAGCGGAGGATCGAAAGAGTGAGTGAAGTTGTGAACATCGCCGTAGAAGGCCTGCTCCCCTCCGGCGCGGTCGCCGGCGCTCAGCATGTTGATCACCCTTGTCAGGTCGACCATCTCTTCTTCAATCGTCTGCTGGTTGATGGTGTTGTTCCCGATGGACGGAAGAGCCTTGTCGCACTCGCCGCCTCCACCGCCTCCCGCAACGGAGCTAAGCGCAAAGTAGCCGCCGATGAAGATGA
>JANLRX010000449.1:0-1967 GCA_031362025.1 Chloroflexota bacterium | reverse complement strand
TCACCGTGCATATGAACTCGTACTCAACGGCCACGCTCGGCGAGAATACCAGCATCCCGGATGAGCCTCCGTCGACGGCAACGTGCAGGTCATACTCGCTCGATGTGTCGCCGCCGTGTCCACCTGGTGCCGCGGTCGCCGTGGCCATACCGTGACCGCCAGTCGGAGAGGCCTGGCTGCCCTCAGACATCACGTCTTCGACCTCGATTTCTTCCACCGTGAAGTCGTGGAGTGTAGTGCCGGAGTTCTGGAAGGACAATTGCACGGGCTGACCAACCCTGGCTTCGATCTCGTCCGGGTCGAACAGCAGTTCGTCGCTCATCGTCACGGCGATCTCGCTCTGTCCGGGGGCCGTTGGATCGGCGGTTGTGGAGTCGTCGTCATCGCCGCCGCAAGCGGTAACGATGAGAGCGCCTGACACCACCAGTCCGGCCAGCATGAATCTCAAGTTTCCAACGCGCACTTTGCCCTCCATTCTGCGATTCAATGGTACAGGCACTACTCCGCTGCGACCACTGAAGTATCCGACACGACGTTGTCAGCGACCGAGCCCGAAGGTAAACCTTGATCAGCAGAGAGAATGTTGCACCCGCCTCTACAGCGTGTCGCCGATGGGGGTGCAGCCTTGTTCCGTCTCGAACGGGACGCCGGCGAGGTGGGCGAGGATGAGGAGGGCGTCGTAGTCGCCGACGGCGTCGTTGCAGTTGGCGGGGGAGCCGGTGCCGACGGGGAGGCAGCCGCCGCTGGAACTAGCGCTACTCGGGCATGACGAGGGAGGAGGCGGTGCCGGCGGCGACTGTTTCGCCGGACTGGTTGGTGGCCCAGACGTTGTAGGACTTGCGAACGACGGCGCCTTCTTCGGTTGCTTCGCCGAGGCTGGCGTTGGCGGTGATGGTGTCGCCGGCGATGATCGGCTTTACGTAGGCGAGCTTGAGGGTGGCGTACTCGAACCACTCCTTGCCGAAGGCGCCGGTCATCAGCTCCGAGATGTACTCGCCGGCCATCATGCCCTGGGCGACGCTGTCCGGGAATCCGGCGGCCTTGGCGACGGCCGGGTTCACGTGGATCGAGGTGCCGCGTTTGGCGTTTTCGGAGTCCTCGGAGTAGGCGTCGATGTGGGCCTGGGTGATGGTGCGGGTGATCGGCGTGAGTTCGCCTTTGCGGTCCGGCTGCTTCTGCCTGGCCTGCGAGCCGGATTCGGCATCGTCCTTCGTCTCGATCTTGTCGGGGAAGGCCATGGTGGTGCTGGTGTGGGCGATGAGGAGGCCGGTCTCCTCGCGCCAGCGGACCTCGAAGGTGAACCAGCGGCGGCCGCGGCGCTCGTACTTCTCGGTGAAGCGGCCATAACCGATGGGCTGGCGGTCGCGGCGGAGGGCGGCGGCGGTCTCGATGGTCTGCTTGACGTGCATGGTGCCGGGCGGGACGGGGGCGACGGTGTCGATCATGCGCAGGGTGGCGTTACCGAGCATGGCGGGCGTGGCGACGGGCGGGCCCCAGGGGGAGCGCTCGTGGTGCCAGGGGTGGTTGTTCTCGATGGCCTCGAGGTGACGCTCGATGCGGTCCCTGGCGGGGTACTTCCAGGGGCCGTGGAGCTTGTTGAGTTCGATGGCGTCGTAAGAGAGGTCGGATGGCATGGCAAGGGGGATGATACGAGAAATGGGGAATAGTGAATAGTGAATGGTGAAAGTCGGCGGGAAGCGCCGGTCTAGCGCTTGGTTGTGGCGCGCTTGCGGCGTGAGGGAGCGCGCGTGGCGGTGCCGTTCTTCGCGGCGGCGTGCTTCGTGCCGTTTCGCGGCAGGCCCTCGACGCCGAGAAGGTCTTTATCGTCGGTGCCGCCACGCTCGCCGACCTTCTTGAAGTGCTTCTTGAGGGCGGCCAGCTCTTCGTCGGTGAAGTCTTCGGCGATGGTGAGCTCGTCGTGGGCGCCCTTTGTGTGCACGATGAGCTCGTCGAGCTTGGCGTGGAGG
>JANLRX010000432.1:0-2462 GCA_031362025.1 Chloroflexota bacterium | reverse complement strand
CAACCACCAGTCGGGAACTTGTGCTTTGCGAAGCAACCGCCTACTTCGTCCCCTTTTTACCTTACCCGGCGACGCGGATACTATACTGTGAACACAGTATCCAGAGCGAGCGTCCCTGCCTGGTCACGCTCCTCTGTGTTATCCGCCACTCGTTTCTATGCGGAAAACTCGTCGACCAGCGCGATCGCGTACGGGGCCTGCTCCCGGCAGGCGTCGCACTTCACGCACTTCTCCTGGTCGATCCTCCACGTCCCGCCCGCGTCCTGCACGACGGCGCCCGTGGGGCAGATCGCCGCCGCCGCATCCAGCCGCTCGGACTGGTGCAGCACCTCGTAGCGCAGGAGTCCCGCGCAGCGCCTCGCCGGGCAGCGCTTGCGGACGATGTGCTCCATCAGCTCGTCCTCGAACCAGCGGAGCATCGTCATCACCGCCGTCGGCGCGCCCTGGCCGTGGAAACAGTTCGCATTGGAGGCTATCCCACCGAGCAGCTTGATCAGCTCGAGATCCGCGATTCGTCCTCGTCCGTCGGCGATCCGGCGCAGGATCTCGACCATCCGCCGCGTCCCCGCGAAGCACGTTGTGCAGCGCCCGCAGGACTCGTCCTCGGCGAACCATTCGAAGTAGATGCAGAGGTCAACGATGCAGTTCGAGTCGTCCAGGATCACGAGCCCGCCGCCGCCCATCAGCGATCCGCGCTCGCGGTAGTACTCCGGCTCGAGCGGGATGTCGCACTCGCTTGCCGGGACGACGCCGGAGAGCGGCCCGCCCGGCTGCACGGCCTTGAGCGTGCGCCCTTCCGGGACGCCGCCGCACATCTCGATCACTTCGAGCGTGGACGTGCCCAACGGCACCTCGACGATGCCGACGCGCTGGATCTGCCCGGAGAGCGAGAACATCTTCGTGCCCTTGTTCTTCTCCGTGCCTACTGAGCCCCACCATTCCGCGCCGTTCCGCATGATCAGCGGCGCGTTGGCGTACGACTCCACGTTGTTGATGTTCGACGGTTGCGCGAAAACGCCCGCCGCGGCCGGGTACGGCGGCTTGATCTTCGGCATTCCGCGCCGGTCCTCCAGCGAGGAAAGCAGGCCGGTCTCGTCGCCGCAGACGTAGCTCCCGGCCCCGCGCACCACCTCGACCTCGAAGTTGAAGCCGGTGCCGAGGATGTCTTTCCCGGCGAGGCCCTTCGCGTACGCGTCGGCGATCGCTTTCTCCATCCGCGCCACGCAGACGGGGTACTCGTCGCGGATGTAGATGAAGCCGTGGTCCGCCTGCGCCGCCCAGCCCGCGATGATCACGCCCTCGACGAGCAGGTGGGGGTCGCTCTCCATGATGTTCCGGTTCACGAACGCGCCGGGGTCGCCCTCGTCCGCGTTGCAGATGATGTACTTCGGGTGGCGGTCGCTCGTGCGCAGGAAGTCCCACTTGCGGCCCGTCGGGAAGGCCGCGCCGCCGCGCCCCCAGAGCCCAGACGCCAGCATCTCGTTGATCACCGCTTCTGCGTCCGTGCGCAGCGTCTTGTCCAGCGCTTCGTAGCCGCCGTTCGCGATGTAGTGGTCGATGTTCCCGGGGTCGATCTCGCCGCAGTTCGCCATCAGCCGCCGCAGCTGGCCCCGGAAGAACGGCAGCGAGCCCAGCGGCGGTACGTCGCCCGCGCCCTCCTTGCCCACCACCCCCATCGCGAGGTCCGTGGCCATCGTTCCCGCCTGGATCGCGTCGAGCAGCGCGGGCACGCGCTCCGGCGTCACCTCGCGGTACCACACAGGAGGACCGCCCGGCAGCCGCACCTGGACCAGCGGTTCGGCGTAGCAGGCCCCGATGCAGCCCGTCAGCATCACGTCCGCGTCCATCCCGCGCCGCGATACCTCGCTCCGCAAGAGTTCCAGCGTCTGCTCCGCGCCGACGACCCGCGAGCACGTCGCCACGCCGACCTTGACCAGCGGCCGCTTCGGGTCGGCGAGCGGCGCCCAGGCCTGCTCTGCCGCCTGGCGCATCTCTGTGTACGTGGTCATTCGCCGGGTTCCCGGGTGGGGTCTTCGTCCGGCGTCGCCTGCGGCCGTGGCCCTGCTACGTCCGTAACGGTCTCACCGCTCGCGGCTGTTTCGCCCGCTTCGGGGGTATCTCCGGGCGTCTCGGCGGTCGCCACCGCAGCAGGTGCTGCCTGCGCTGGTCCCGCGCCTGCCTTCAGGCCGCGCGCGAAGTTGATCGCGTCGCTCGTCGAGATCGGGCCCAGGTAGCGGCCCTTGTAGCGGATCAGCGGCGACAGGTGACAGGTCCCGTCGCACTGGACGAGCCGTAGCTCGTAGCGCTGGTCGGCGGACTGCTGGCCCATGGAGCACCCGAGCTCCGCTTCCAGCGCCCGCCGGATCCCGGTCGAGTTCTTGAGCAGGCAGGCCGGCCCGCTGCACCACTCCACGATGTTCTCTGCGGGCGGCCGCATGTGCAGCTCGGAGTAAAAGTCGATC
>JANLRX010000404.1:0-6202 GCA_031362025.1 Chloroflexota bacterium | reverse complement strand
GAGCGCGCGGCGCTGGTCCAGGACGTCCGTCCAGTACTCCCGCAACATCGCCCGCATCGAGCGGCGCGTCTGCTGCAGCCAGAGGATCGCGTCGCGGTTGAGTTCCTTCTCGGCGCGGGAGGACAGCTTGCAGAGAAAGTCCGCTCCCTGCATCGCTGCGTCGATCACGTCACGGGAGGCGACCGCTTCGCCGCGCCAAATCCGCTGGCGCACCTTCATCATCGACTCTTCGCAGCCCTTCGCTTCAACTGTCAGTTCGGCCAGCACCTTAATCATCGCTAGAAGTCTTCGTCGTCTGCGTCGTCACGGTGGCCCGGCGCGCGCTTGACCATGAACACCGCGAGCACCGCCGCGAGCACACCGAAGAGCAGAAGCAGTCGGGCCGGGTTTCGTCGCACGAACGACCGATCGTCCCGGCTCACCCGTTCCGCCGTCTTCTCCAGCGTGTCCGCCGCACGGGTGCCGCCGTGGTCAATCACCCGCGAGGCTCGCCTTGAGCCGTGGCGCACGCGAGTCGCAGTGCGACTCAACAGGCCAGCGGCCGTGTCCCGCGAGTGGTCAATCCTGTCTCGTGATTTTGTAAGCGTCTTCGTCAGACCCATGTCACACCTCCGATATCTACTGTCACCTCAGTTGTACCGCCCAACAGCACGAGGAAACGTAAACAGCCCGTCAGAGAGGGATAACAAAGCGATGCCGATTGCTTCCGCCCAACGTAAAACGCCGCCCTTGCGGACGGCGTTTGTGTGCGCGGTCGGGCTTAGTTCGCCTTGGCGGCCTCAGCTTTTGGGGCAGGCGACTCGTCGTGGAAGTTCGCCGTGATGTAGTGGTCCGCCGCGATCGCAGCGGTTACACCGTCGCCAACGGAGCTTGCCACCTGGCGGGCCGAGTTCTGGCGTACGTCACCGGCGGCGTAAAGGCCGGGCAGCGATGTCGCCATCCACTCGTCGGACAGGATGTGGCCGCCGGCGTCCTTCGGGACGAGGTCGCCGATGAAGTCGGTGTTCGGGTGACTGCCGATGAAGATGAACACGGCCGAGACCGGCATCGTGCTCTTCTCGCCCGTCTCGACGTTGCGCAGCGCCACCCCTTCGACCTGCTCCTCGCCGAGAATCTCGTCCACGACGGTGTTCCAGGCGAACTCCATCTTCGGGTTGGTGAAGGCGCGTTCCTGGAGGACCGCGGTCGCGCGCAGCTCGTCGCGACGGTGCACGACGGTAGCCTTCGAAACATAGCGTGTCGTGAAGATCCCCTCTTCGATGGCCGCGTCTCCACCGCCGACGATGACGGCCGGCACTTCCTTGAAGAACGCCGCGTCGCACGTCGCGCAGTACGAGACGCCCTTGCCGATGAGCTTGTCTTCGCCCGGAATGCCAAGGCGGTTGTAGTCGGCGCCCGCGGTGATGATCAGCGCTTTCGCCAGCAGTTCGCCTTCGCCGGTACGGATGATCCACTTGTTGTCCGACCGCTGCTCGATGCCGGAGACCTCGCTGTACTCGGTCTCCATACCGTAGCTCTCGGCCTGAGTGAGCATCGTCTGCGCCAGGTCGAAGCCGTTGACCTGCGGGATGCCGGGGTAGTTCTCGACGATCTCCGTCAGCGCGATCTGCCCGCCGATGACGCCCTTTTCGATGAGGACGGTCTTGCGGCGGCCACGCGCGGCGTAGAGACCGGCGGCGAGACCTGCCGGCCCGCCGCCGATGATTACGATGTCGTAATCTCGGATCTCAGGCATACTAGGCGAGGACCTTGTCCAGCGTCGTCTTGAGCGCGCTCTTCGGCCGGAACCCGATCACGGACTCCACCGGCTGCCCGCCCTTGAACACCATGAGCGTGGGGATGCTGCGCACGCCGTACTTGGCGGCGGTCGCGGTGTTGTCGTCGGTGTTCAGCTTCAGGAATTTCACCTTACCGTCGTACTCGGCGGCCAACTCATCGACGACCGGCGCCACCATGCGGCAGGGACCGCACCAAGGCGCCCAAAAGTCGACGAACACGGGCGTGTCGCTCATCAGCACTTCGCTGTCCCAATCGCTATCAGTTACTTCAACGGGCTTTGCCATTGGACTTCCTCCAGAATTCTTGACGAGTGTACTACTTGCCGCTCGTTCTGCACTCATGGTAATATACCCCCGAGGGGTATGTCAAACAGCACAAATCACACTGAAACGAGTGACAGAGTAATGACAGAACAGACCGCGCCCGCCACCACCACACCCGCCGACATCGAGACGCTTGTCGCGCGCCTGCGCCGCATTGAGGGCCAGATCCGCGGCATCCAGCGTATGCTAGAGGAAGATCGCGTGTGCGAGGACATCGTCACCCAGGTGATGGCGGCCCGCACAGCGCTGGACTCCGTTAGCGTGCTGATCCTGGATCACCACGTCCAGCGCTGCCTGTGTTCCGACAACTCCGCCGAGGAATCGATGCGCACGATGCAGCAGGCGCTCAAGATGTGGATGCGACTGGGAGCGCCCACTGCCGGCGATTAGGCGCTACTTCTTCTCGAGCACCTCGATCCGCTCGTACAGGTCGTAGTCGATGCCACGGTGTCGCGCGACGCCTGACGCCACGATCCCCAGCCCCAACACCACGCCGCCTGCGATCGAAGCGATGTCCGTGTCGGTCGCCGCGCCGATTCCCAGCGCTATCGCCCCGATACCCGCGACCAGTCCCGGTACCGCCACGTCAATGTGCCCCGTCTCGTCCTCGTGAATCCGTCGCAAGATTGCCTTGATCGACCCCATCTGTGCTGCCTCCCTGTGTGAATAGTCCCGTTTCGCAGGATTGTACTCCTACTCGACCCTTCAGATTTGCCCGATAGCACAATTGTTTCGTACGATACTGACCGGTCAGTACAGCGCTTATGACAACACCTGCCATCGAACCCAAGAAACGCCGCTCCCGCGAGGAGACGCGCCAACGCCTGCTTGACTCCGCGCTCAACGTCTTCGCGCATAACGGCTACGAGCGCGCCACCGTCGACGAGATCGTCCGCGAGGCCGGCTTCTCGAAGGGCGCCTTCTACGTGCACTTCGAGAGCAAGGAAGACCTCTTCTGGGAGCTGCTGGACGAGCGCGTGGACCTTCAGCAGGAGATGCTCGGTTCCGCCCTCGACGTCGCCCTCACCGTCGAAGAGAACGAGCGGCGCGTCCTCCAGGCGATCTTCGACCTCCGCCGCAACGACTCGCTCTCGCCCGCTATCTTCCTCGAGTTCACCGCCCACGCGATGCGCAACGAGAAGGTCCGCGCTCGCCTCGCTGAGATGTACGGCCGCTGGCACGCGTTCGTCGTCCAGATCCTCACCGCCGGCCGCGAAGCCGGCCTCGTCCGCACCGACGTCGAGATCAGCGTCCTCGCCGCCGTGCTCATGTCTGTCATCGAAGGCACCCTCATCCAGTCCAACCTCGCCCCGCCGGAGCTGCGCCTCAACAAGCACGTCGACGAACTCGCCAAGCTCCTCGCCCAAATGGTCGCACCAGCCACCCCCCGCGCGTAGCAAGCCAACCGTAGCGTCTCCGTTGTAGCCACGCACCTTCAGGTCGCGTCGCGCCCGTCTGGCGCGCACCACGTCTCCTTCAGGAGCGCAGTGGCCCGCGTTGTACAATCACCCCGCATCACCAAGGAGGACCCCGTGGCAACAGGCGTAGACCAATGGAACCAGCGCGTCATCGACGAATTCCACGCCAACAAGGGCGAGGTGAGCGGCCCGTTCCAACCCGTGCTGCTGCTCACCCACACCGGCCGCAAATCCGGCCAGCAGCGCGTTAACCCGCTCGTCTACATGGAGGACGGCGACCGCCACATCGTCTTCGGCTCCAAGGGCGGCTTTCCGTCGCATCCGGACTGGTACCTGAATGTCGTGGCGAACCCCAACGTCACGGTCGAAGTCGGCACCGACAAGTTCGACGCCGTCGCAACCGAGGTGACCGGCGAAGAGCGCGACGACCTGTATACGAAGAACGCTGCGGTCCACACGGAGTTCCAGGGTTACGCCGAGAAGACGCCGCGCAAGATCCCCGTCATCGCCCTCACCCGCAAGTAGAAGGAGAATCCCATGGTCAACGCCATACACGACTGGAACCGAAACATTATCGATGAATTCCGCGCCAACGAAGGCAAGGTCGGCGGACAGTTCGAGGGCGCGCCGATGGTGCTGCTCACGCACACGGGGCGCAAGTCTGGCCAGCAGCGCACCAACCCCCTCGTCTACATGGCCGACGGCGACCGCTACCTGATCTTCGCCTCCAAGGGCGGCGCGCCCACCGACCCCGACTGGTTCCACAACCTCAAGTCGAACCCCGACGCGTCAGTCGAAATCGGCACCGACAAGTTCGACGTGACCGCCACCGAGGTCACCGGCGAAGAGCGCGACCGCCTCTGGGCCAAGAACGTCGCACAGCGCCCGACCTTCGGGGAGTACGAGCAGAAGACGACGCGAAAGATCCCGGTGGTGGCGCTGACACGGAAGTAAGCGCCTTCGCGATTCGTTGGGCACCGCGCACCGCAGTGCCAGAATGCCAGATAGTTCGCGAACGCCCCGATATGTGAGTCGGTGGCGCTCCCCAGGCGTTCATTGAACCTTCACGTCTCCCGAGTATGGTTAGTGCTAAATGTATCGTCGCAATCTGACTCGCGCGTTGGAAGGTAGCAGGCCATCTGCTCTCGCTGGTGTCCTGCTGATGGGCGGCGTGGTCGCCCTTGCACTCCTCATCACCCTCCTATCGTCGTCAGCTCACGCCGAGCGTTTCTCTCTGGCTTGCTTTGAAGAAGGCGTCGAATCAGCCGCCGAATCTGCGGACCACGCGGGATATGACGAAGCCGAATGCGCCGGCGGGGCAGTGGTGGATCCGTGCGACCGCGGGATCATCGACGGTGGCGAGCCGCGCGATAGCGGGGAGGAAATCGATCTCGAGTCACTCAGCGAAGACTGCGCGACCGATCCTCCAACGACGGTCTGCTCGAATGTTGCCGATCACGTTACCTGGACACTCGCCAATAACCTTGCGGTGGGCGAAATCTGCATTGGTCCTGCCGTGGACGTTCCTGGATGCATCGAATGGCGCCCGGATGCCCCGACGCTCGGCGCCTGCAGCCAATCGGACGCATACGGCGTCAGCGAGGACCGCGGACCTCCGTAACGACCTTTGGCGTCCTCCGCCGATTCACTCTCGGCGCCACGTACGGCCACCTGACCTCTTTCATCGGAAGCATCGCTTCCTAGGACAGCGTCCGTCGCGTGGCGAATCTCGATGAATTATCGCTAGGAGATATCTCGGCATGTTTAGTGCAAAGCAGATGCTTAGCAAAGTGCCAGAAGTCACGTTCTACTTCTGGCTTATCAAGGTGCTATGCACCACAACCGGCGAGACGTTTGCCGACGACCTGACAGCAAACCTCGGCTTCGGTGGCAACACGCTGTACTTCGTCGGCGTCCTGACGGCTGTTGCGTTGGCAGTGCAGTTCAAGGCAAGACGGTACGTGGCACCGATCTACTGGCTGGCCGTCGTGCTGATCAGCGTGTTCGGCACCCTGATCACGGACAAGCTGACCGACGACTACGGCGTCAAGCTCACCATCACGACAACCGTCTTTACTATCGGCCTGCTCGCCGTGTTCGCCGTGTGGTACGCGCAGGAAAAAACGCTTTCGATCCATTCGATCACGACGACCCGCCGGGAAGCGTTCTACTGGCTGGCGATCCTCGTCACCTTTGCGCTGGGGACGGCCGCCGGAGACCTGATTGCGGAAGAGTTCAAGATTGGCTACTTCAACTCAATCATCCTGTTTTCCGGCGTCATCGCCATCATCACCATCGCCCACTACGGCCTGGGGTTAAACGCGGTCGTGGCGTTCTGGGGAGCGTACGTCGTGACACGGCCGCTTGGGGCGTCGATCGGAGACTGGCTCTCCCAGGATACGATCGACGGGGGACTTGGCCTCGGCCCAAACACCACGAGCGTGATCTTCCTTACCGCGATCCTGGCGCTGGTGGTCTATCTCACGATCACAAAGAAGGATGCACCGCGACCCATTGATCCGGCGGATGCGAGGCAACCTATCTCGCCCGGAGACGTGACGCGCCGCGGCCTCGCCGCGGAAGCTGGGAGGAGACTAATGCCAACGACGATCGAATCGATCCAGAACAACAAGCTACTCGGATGGGCGGGCATCGTTGGTGTTGCAGTGCTGACGGCCGTCC